>CAISYK010000408.1 GCA_903889605.1 uncultured Bacteroidota bacterium | reverse complement strand
AGAGTCTTTTTATAACAATATTTTGGAAATGATTGAAAATGCTCTGAAAGTTGGTATTGAATTAGGTATAATACGTAAATGCAATTCAAAAATTTCCGCCATTATTATACTTGGTACGGTGAAAGAAGTCGCCAATTATTTACTGCTCACACAAAAAAATGCTGTACCTATTGAAGAAATCTCGGATGAAATTATTCAGTATGGGATGCAGGGAATTCTAATCTTCAAATAATTTTTTTTCTTTTTTTTCTTACTATATTCTTTTTTTTTTCTACGTTTGTAAAATATACTGACATGTCAGTCTATAATTTTCTCTGTTTTGTTCCGGCTCTTATTAAACTCATTCTTATGAAAATTTATGAAAATAAAATGTGAAAAAGGCCTACTTACGAATGAACACTATACTGACATGTCAGTTTAGAGATAAGGTTTGTTAATTTATTTTTTGTCTATAAACAATACTAAAAAAATATGGAAAAAACAGCTGACTATACAGCATATAAGCCAAAGCCTTTTACCAGAGAGCAAAGAAAAGATACCACTCTTTTATTCGGCGGATTAACATGGAAACATGAAAGGCTCATTCAGGGCGCCTTCCACAATCTCAATTACAATGCTGAACCATTACCCAATATCACCAGAGCCGATCTGGATACTGGTAAGGAATTAATTGATGTTGGCGGTTGCTGCCCGACAATTTTTACCACGGGTAACCTTGTTAACTATCTAAAACAAAAAAAATCAGAAAAAGGAATAGATAACACTATTAATAAATATGCCTTTTTTACAATGGGTGCTTGCGGTCCATGCCGATTTGGCCAATACAGGGAGTCATATGCTATGGCTATGGATGGAATTGGTTTGCGCGATTTCAGAATGTTTTTCCTATCTCAGACAGAATTAAATCAAGGTGACCAGGAAGGCGGCGGGCTGGAAGTTAACATGCCCCTTACAACTGGAATTGTCTGGGCCATCTTAATAGCTGATTTATTGACAGATATGGAATTTCAGACACGCCCTTATGAAGTCATTCCAGGTCAAACCAATAAGGTATTGAAAGAATGTATGGATCATTTGTATGAAGCTTTCAAAAATAGGCCTATACAAAAATTCAAAGACAATAAATGGCTGACTATAGGCTGGCATGTGTTATCGAATTATTTTACTGATGTACTTAAAGAAGTGCTGGAAAAATGGAAAACTATTGAAGTAAACAAGGCTCAGGCAAAACCTAAAGTCAAGATAACAGGCGAATTTTGGCTCCAGACACATGAAGGCGACGGCAATTATAATATTAAAGACTGGCTGGAAAAAGAGGGTGCCGAAGTAATTCCCCCGCCGATTGCTGTTTGGCTTGATTACCTGATGCACTTTCCGCTTCATGCATTGAGAGAGCGCAGAAAGGTTGATAAAAGCAGTTCCAAAAAAATAGCCATGCTTAAGGGTATGATAAAAATGTACCACTGGACCTACAACCGTATGCGGAGATCATTAAATGAACTTCCAAATGAAATGCCTTCTCAGGTTACCTTGGCTGAATTGGCTGCACCATATTACAATTACCGTCTTGATGGCGGTGAAGGTCATATGCTTATCGGAAAGGCCCTTTATGCATATCTGAATAATAAAGCCCACATGATATGTGAACTTACACCTTATTCATGTATGCCTAATACTATGTCGGTAGGTGCAATGGCAAATGTTAGAGGGAAATATCCTGAATTGCTTTATGCCCCCATTGAAGTAAAAGGCGATTCGGAAGTACACGCCCTGTCGCGCTGCCAGATGATTTTAACCGAAGCAAAAAAACGTGCACAGAAAGAATATTTAGAAGTGATGCAAAAATGTGAAATGACTGCCGAAAAATTAGAATTGATTGCTTTGAATGTGCCTGAATACAAAGAGGCTTCCTTCAGAGTTCCGCATAACGGCTATGCAGGTACTGGTGCCAATTATGTATATCTCTTATCTAAATATAAAGGGAAGTTAAAGCCTGTGAAAAAAGCTGAAGCTGTTATTAATGAACCTGTAACCATTCCTGAACCTGAATTAACTTATGCATAACAAAAAACAAGAAAACAGTCCTTCCCTTATATGCGGAATGGATGTTGGCAGCACTACTTGTAAATACGTTCTTACGAATGAAAATGGAGAGGTAATTTCTAAGTTCTACGACCGACATAATACCAAACAGGCAGAAAAAGTCCTGGAGTTTCTAACTCGTCTCGAAAAAGAATTTGGGTTTACCCCTTATCGTGACAAGATATTTTTTACCGGCACAGGTTCGGGTATTATTGCCCCGAAGGTTGGCGGAAAAATCATTCAGGAGGTTGTAGCGGTAGCCGGCGCAGTTGAAAAAATGCACCCCAACGTACGTTTTGTAAGTGAGATCGGCGGAGAGGATATGAAAACCATTTTTTTCAGCGGCGAGGGTGAAACAAAAAACAAACAGGTACTGATGCAGGCTGCATGTTCAGGCGGAACCGGAACTTTCGTTGAAAAAACAGCGAAGAAACTGCAGATATCTTCTGAAGCACTGGGGCAGATGAATTATGAAGGATATACCCTTCACAAGATAAGCAGTAAGTGCGGGATTTTCGCAGAAGCGGATTCTAATACCCTATTAAAAGCAGGTGTTCCTGTCGAGGAAATTATTGCTTCACTTTTTGAAGCCGTAGTTTACCAGAACCTCGCCAGCCTGACAGGAGGTAACACGCCCTTTCCTCAAATTCTGCTGTTAGGAGGTCCTAATTTATATTTCAAAGGGCTGCAGCAGGCCTGGAGGGTCCATCTGATGAAAATATGGAAAGAACGAAACGTGGCATTGCCTGAAGGTATCCCTGTTGAAGACCTAATCCTTGTTCCGGCTGAAGCCGTGTATTACGGTGCAATGGGCTGTATTGAAATAGGAAAGAACGAAACCTCAACATCTGGAGCCTATGTAGGCTCTTCTACTCTTAAATGGTGGATAGAAGAAGGGCAGCATGAAGAAAAAAAGAAAACAGGCAAACAGGGCTTATGGGAAACAGCGGAGGAACTGCAGAGTTTCATGAAGGAATATTCACCGGAAAATAATGAACTGACAGAGGAAGAAAAATCCGAGGGAAACAGCTGCAGCTTTGTTAAGGAATTTGAAATAATTAATACTGAGCTTGTAGAAAAAAACGGCTGCGCCTCCATAAATGAAAAAGGGGAACTCACTGGCCTGGAAATCGATTCAGTTCAATTACCATATGTTACAGGCAAGCCATCAGTTGACAAATTGTCGCGTGTTATTATTGGCTGTGATTTTGGTTCTACAACAGCAAAAGCTGTTTGTATTTCACCCGAAACAAGGGAAATAGTATTCTCCTGTTATGCCCTGAGCAAAGGCAACCCTATTGAGGATGCCCGCGCACTTTTCAGGGAGGTAAAAGAGGCGCTTAAGGGAGGGGAAATCGTTGGTGTCGGAGTAACTGGTTATGGGAAAGATTTATTGAAAAATATTATTGGTGCTGACTGCGCTGTTGTGGAAACAATCGCACATGCAACTGCTGGTTTTCATTTCTTTCCGGATGCCGATTGTATCTGTGATGTTGGAGGAGTGGATGTTAAAATCATGATTCTGAAAAATGGAACAGTCTCCGATTTTCGTTTGAATTCGCAATGCTCATCTGGGAACGGCGCATTTTTACAGGGCGTTGCTGAACGCTTCGGCATTCCGCTTGAAACAATGGCCGACGAAGCCTTTAAGGCTAAATCTATGCCGATACTATCTATGGGATGCGGTGTTTTTTTGCAGAGCGATATCGTAAACCAGCAGCGCAAAGGATGGCAGGGACAAGAAATACTGGCATCACTGTGTTCCATCCTTCCTTTAAACGTTTGGGTTTATGCAGGAGGATTAAATAATCTTCAATCAGCAGGCCGAAAATTTATTCTGCAGGGGGGCACGCATAAAAATCTTGCTGTAGTAAAAGCCCAGGTTGATTTTATTAAAGCAAAAGTGCCTGATGCTGAAATTGTTGTTCATCCTTATTCGGGTGAAGCAGGTGCAATCGGGGCGGCATTCGTGGCAGCCGACTGGTATCAGGAACAAACAGGAAAAACAGAATTTAAAGGCTTTGAAATAATTGAAAAACTAACATACAAAACCAGTACTTCCACTGATACTGTCTGCAAATGGTGTACTGTAAATTGCCAGCGAACATTTATAGATGTGGAGCTTCCTGGCAGCAAGGGGCGCCAATGGAGTAAAGTTCCTGCCCCAGAAGGATGGGAGAGAGTGATCGTTAATAACTCCTGTCCGAAAGGACTTATTGAAGATGCAGGTGAAGTTAAAGAAGTAAAAACAGAAATAGAAAGAATAAAAAATGAATATCCAAACATTGCTGACACCGTTCGCGAGGAAGCGTTCGGCAGAGTCACTGTCTAAAGACAGATCAAAAATCCGTGTAGGAATACCGAAGGTCCTTAACATATGGAATACACACCAGTTTTGGATTGGATTCCTTACAGGTATAGGTATAAAACATACAAATATTATTTTCAGTTCAAACACTTCCGAAGAACAGGCCCGTGAATTCGGCAAAGGCCGGGGAACAGTAGATTGCTGTTATCCGGTAAAAGCCATGAGCGGACATTATGGAGAACTGATTTTCGGCCAGAAAAATAAAATCAATGTGCTGCTCAGCCCCTTGATATATTCTTTGCCTTCCGTTCTGAATGGGCATGTAATGGCATCCAATACATGTACACGGGTGATGGCAGGTGCCGAAAGTATAAAATCCGGTTTTATGAAGGAGAAGAATGTGTTTGAAGAAAATGGGATCAAATACGCCTCTCCATATCTCACTCTTGACGACCGCATCATTATTCCGCAGCAAATGTTTGATGGTTTGAAAGACATTTTTGACCTGAGTTTAGAAGAAACAAAATCGGCGGTAGAGCTTGGCTTTAAAGCTCTTGATGCTTTCAACACTAAATTGCAGAAACAGGGAAGAGAAATTCTGGAGCAATGCGCCAAAAACAATAAACCATGTGTGCTTGTCTTGGCACGGCCATATCATATGGATAACGGCATAGGACATGAAATTGAAACTGATCTGCAGGCACATGGCTATCCCATTTTATGGATGCAGTATTTTCCCACAGATCCGGATCTGATGAACTGGCTCTTTGAAGAAGATATTAATTCCGGTCGTATAAAAAGCCCTTTTGATATTTCTGATGTATGGCCGTCATCATACAGCAGTAATACAAATGAAATATTGTGGGCTGCAAAAATTGCTGCAAAGTGTCCATGGATTACCTGTGTTATCCGTTTATCAAGTTACGAATGCGGTATGGATCAGCCGACCTTTACACCAACTCAAAAAATTGTAGAAAACTCCGGCACTTTATTTTTCAAATTCGGCGATCTGGACTCTACTAAACCAACAGGCAGTGTTAGAATAAGGGTTGAAACAATTGTACACTATGTTAAAAAGAACTCAGGTAGTATTATTGAAAATAAATTAAAAAGAATAAAGACTAAATGGCCTCTGGAATAGTTAATTTCTAAATTTCACTCTAACATTGCTTGATGGGATGGGATTTACATTCTACAACGTTTATTTATTTCATGTTACTCGTTTTTTTCTGTGCAAAAACCAAAATTTAAGCCATGCTACATAGTCCGCATGGAGTTAATTTCGGGTGATTTTAAAGCAAGATACAAATCCTGAAAAGTGTTTAGTATTTATTAATGTATGTATGTATGTATATATCCAACACTTCAAAAATAATTTCAAAAATCGCAATTTTTGATCGGCAGTGAAAAATCAGAAAGATTACCAAGGAAAAATCAATGAAGGATGTGCATTACAGCAATTTAGCATTCGCCTTTTTCGCCTCAGCTTCATATCCTGCATCAATCTTCAAATGCGCCCCCAAAGCCGCAGCAACAGCTAATTCATCACATCGATTATTTTCCTTATTTGAATCATGACCTTTTACCCAAATAAATTTCACTTTATGCTTCCTGTAAACATTTAAAAAACGGATCCATAAATCAGGGTTTTTTTTCTCCCTAAAATTTTTTTTCTCCCAGCCGAATACCCATTTTTTTTCAATCGAATCAACAACATATTTTGAATCGGAATAGACTGTTACTTCGCAGCCCTCTTTTTTTAAGGCTTCCAAAGCGGCTATTACGCCTAATAATTCCATACGGTTATTTGTAGTTAATCTAAACCCCTCGGCAAGTTCTTTTCTTAACGCACCGAACAGCATTACTGAACCATAACCTCCCGGCCCTGGGTTTCCGCGTGATGCGCCATCGGCATAGATTGTTATCATAATATTAAATTTTTATATTGCCAAAATTAAAATTGAGCTTTGAGAAGAAAACCATTAAATTCTATATATGTTTGGTTTGTACTGCCGGGCAGCTTTTGCCTTTCAATAAATCGCCAATCTCCAGAATATTTAGGAATAATAGGTTTTACAAGTCGTCGCAAATGGATGTGGGTTTATTCTGCTGTTGGTTTTCCTTCTTAATTTTTAATGAAGATTAATCAATTACCCAATAATAATCCGCATCATTTACGCTTCTTATTTTACGCTTCTTATTTTACCTTTCTTGTTAATAATTGTCTGTTTTCAAACTTCTCCTTGTCCATTCCATTGGTCATATACATGATTCCAAAAGTATTGTGGGATATATAGAATGCTGCATGCCTGGCGCAGATAGGATATTTTCCGTTTTCATTAAAAGCAGCAATTGCAGTTCCCAATGAATTGTTCCTGGTATGGCATCTGCGGCTTTTATCCCTTTTCTCCATGATGAAGTATTTGGTAAACCGGCGCCCATCTATACAAACGTCACGCATTCGTGGTTACCTCATTCATTTTTGAAGGTTTTATTGCCTTCAAGAACGCTTTCTTTTAATTTTAGCCTGTATGACATAGATTTTATAATTAGTAATGTTGGGGGAGCAAATATTTAAATAAAAAAGCAAAAAGTATAATAATTATTTTGGGGGGGAATAATATCAATAATTTACAATACCACTGTTACAATAAGGAATATGTCCAAATCGATAAAAAATATTTGACTTTATAAATACCTTTTATTTAATAGTTCCGGAAGGAGAGGCAGGAGCAAGAAAAAAATCTTTTTCAAAATGCCTTGATTCTGTTAAAGCCTTTGTAATAACAGTTCCAGCATCACCAAGGAAATTATCTTTCTGCGCTTTCATATATAGTTCTACACCCTCTTTAAGTACATAAAAATATGCACCAGAAGCATCTGTAGTAATTATAAAAGGCTCCCAATCACTGCGGATATCTTTAAAAGTAATAGTAGCATTTGGTACCGGCTTGTTAGTCTCGGAATTATAGACTGTACCTTTCACATCAAAAATGAGTTTTTCTTTTGTGACGGAATAGAGTTTATAACAAGCCCCGCCTGTGCATGCTTTACATTCTTTACGATCGGAGGAAATAAAACCATTTTCCTGGCTTTCGTCAAGTACAAAGTATGTATCATCATTACTTGAATTTATAGGCTGGCCTAAATTTTTGGGCATCGACCATAAAGAATCGCTCGTGTTAAATGAAGACTTCAAAACATCAAGCCCTCCGAATCCCGGATGTCCGTCAGAGCTGAAATATAAGGTTGAAGTAGCTTTATGAAAAAACGGACTTACCTCATCTCCTGCCGTATTAAACATAGGGCCCATATTTATCGGCTCTCCGTAAGTCCTGCCGTCCTCGTCAATAAACTCATACCAAATGTCCATTTTGCCATATCCTCCTGGGCGATCAGATGAATAATAGATAATACTTCCATCGGGTGTAACGCAGGGGTCAGTGCTTTTATACCCATCCAGATTTACTTTGTCATTCATTTTTTGTGAAATCAGCCATTCACCATTGAATAATCTTGAAAAATAAATACCGCAGTCATTTCTATTGGCAGTGGACCACCTGGTAAAAAAGAATCGGCCTTTATCAGCTGTTAAAAATCCCGCACCTTCGTTTTGATTGGTATTCATCGGCCCAAAAACCCTTTTTAAATTTGTCCAAACATTTTCGGTTTTATTTAGAATAAATATATCGCTGGTAAATTTTGCATTTTGTTTTTTAGGATCCGCGACTATATTTCCTTCCCGGGCTGAACTAAAAGATATATTGCTCTCATCACCATAATAATTTGCAGAAAAATTTGAAGTTCCTGCATTAAATGCTGAATCAAGCTCGGTAATCGACACGTCTTTTTGCATGCTGGCAGGGTCAATTGCCATATAACATCCGGCAATTTTATTCTTAGCAAGCTTAATCATTTCATTATCTTTTTTTCCAGTTGCGGCAGTCAGGGCTGCTTCATACTGAATGTTAGCAGCAGGATATTTTTTATTTTTCATCAAGGCGTCACCGTACCATAAGCATTCATAAGGAAATTCGGCTGCACCCATTTTCATTGATTGCTGATACCATATTTCAGCATTAGGGTAATCATGATTTAAACGATAACATTCCGCAATTTGATGAGTGATATTTTGTACACTAGTGTTTTCAGCTTCGGCCGTTTTTACGGAATCCTTTCCGATTATAAGGCTGTCGGGTGCTGTGAGAGCAATTGTCAAATTATACTTTTTAACACCAGCAGAATCATTGTTCTTTTTTTTAACCTGCACATATGGCTTTATTTCATATGGATGCGTAATATCTGTAGGTGTATTTCTATCAAGAACTTTTGTATAAAAGGCTACGGCATTCCTATAATCGCCATTCTTAAATGCAGCATCGGCATACTTCATCCATTCCCTTTTTGTTTGAGCAAATGCAGAAATAGAAAATGTAAATAAAATCAGTAATGCAGCAATACGTTTCATACAAAACAATTTAAACAATTCGACAATTCAACAGTTCAGCAACGATAAATAAATGTAATAATTACCAACTCAAAAAAGACCATTTAACAATGCATCAACTTATAATCTAGGGCAGTTTGCCAAAGGGTTTGGTTTGCTTCTGCGGGCTATGTATGTTAAAGATATTTCAAATCCGCCACGCGAGCCTGAAGCACTTTTTAGTGACGAAGTATTAATATCGTAACTTGCGCGGGCAGTATATTTGCCTTTATTTATTCCGATCTCAATAATGGCGGCGTCTTTATTTCTATATGTAGGTCCGAAAATTAAATATGAATCTGCATCCTTCATAAAGTAATTCAGCAATAGTGAAACAGTAAAAGCCTGGCTGTTTATTTGTTTCATATAAACAAACTTTGGAAGGAACTGAATTTTTTCATTTACATTTATTTTTGTTCCGCCATGCACATAATATCTAATCGGCAGTTTATCATTTCCTCCCAAAAAAGATTCAGTAGGTTGTGTTAGATGAAAAGCTGAAAACCCAATAAATGGATTAAGCCGGGAGTTGTCTTTTGCATAATAATATAATAAACCTGCATTGATATCAGATACTGCAAAACTTGAATTGCTGAATGTTTCACCACTAGCTAAACCTGCATCAAAACTGCCTCCGTTTGCCCCGACGTATTGATTGCCGAAAGTCAAAGCCGTAGTATTAACACTTTTTTGAAGAATGCCGTACTGAACTCCTAATGCTAAATGATGATTATTTTCTTTATCAAAAACCACATCATAACCGAAGGACAATAATGCACTGGAAACATTGTAACTACCGGCACCTGCCCTATAATTCATCACCTGTAAGCCAACTCCGAATTTTTTAACAGGCATGTCAAATGAAATACCGGTTGTTGTAAAAGGTTTGCTTGCAACAGCAGCCCATTGTGTGCGGTAATGAGCATGAATGCGGTACTGCCCATCAAACATACCTGTCATAGCTGGATTTAAAAATAACGGCGGAGCATCGTATTGTGAAAGGTGAAAGTCCTGAGCAGTGCAGGAGGAAGCCCACCCTGATCCGCCGGAAGGGAGGGAGAAAAAAAGAAGAAAGAAGCCCGCCGCAACCCTTGCTAAAGGGAGAAAGAAGAAGCCCCTTCCCATACTCCTAAGTAGGAGAATGTTTTGGTTAGTGCCGTCTTTATCTGTTATCTTTATCATTTATCTTTTTTTACGTCTTTATATAAAAACTTACCTACAGCCTCCTCATATCTGCGGAAAAGCCTAATGGTCGGGCTTTTTACCTAAGCAAAGTTACATCACCTGATACTCTGAATTCTATATCATTTTCGGTTATCCCAATAACAGTGTATGCGTAAACACCGATTGCCTGGTCAACGCCCTTAAATTTCCCATCCCATCCAACTGATTGTTTATTTGATTCAAATACTAATTCTCCCCAGCTGTTATATATCCTGAACTCCAAAGTTTTGAATGGTCCGCCATACACATAGAACACATCATTTTGACCATCCCCGTTAGGTGAAAATCCGCTTGGCCCTGAAGGATTGGTATACACAATCTCCTGCTTACATACAGTGTCTTTACAGCCGCTTAAATCCGCCGCAGTTAAACAGATGTTATATACCCCGCCAGCGGAATAAATATGAGTAGGGTCCTGCAAAATTGACTCCGGCGACAAATCTCCGAAATTCCATAAAACCGAAACGTCATCAATTGATTGGTTTGTCAGAGAGATGCTTCGATTAACATCCACTGCTGGGTCGCTTACAGTAAATACTGCTGTAGGTCCCGGCACAATACTGACTGTTTGTGTAATTGTATCAACACAACCTTCAGAAGAGTGCACAATTAATGTTACGGGAAACGATCCGCTTGATGGAAAATAATGGGTTGGGTTTGCTAAAGTGCTGGTTGTTAAATCTCCAAAATTCCAATTTGATGACGCTAATGATGCACCGTTATAAAAAACAGAAGTATTGGTAAATTCAGTTCCTTCATTCAAACATATTCCAGGGCCTGAATAATTTGCAACTGGAAGACAATAAACAACTGCACTTTGTATTTTCGTATTTACACACCCATTACTTGCGGTCACGAATAATGTAACGTTTTTATTTCCGCATGAAGAATAAACGTGTGTAGGAGATGACGCTGAACTTGGCAGACTTAAATCTCCGAAAATCCAGTTCCAGCTGACTATATCACCGGTTGGTAAAGAAGTGTCAGTAAATACAACTGCTGCATCTTTTTCACATGCTCCAACACTTGTGAATGCGGCAGTTGGAGAAGGTTTTATTGTTACATCCAAAGTGTCAAAGGCTGAAAGGCAGCCGCCATTGTTGCTTGATACAAATTTAAGCGTAATTACACCTGCCAGATTATCAGCTGCGCTTGGGTAATAATATCCGTTTAGCGTAGTTGCGAATGGTAAAAAATAGCCCGACCCAGAAGAGCTCCATGTACCGGCACCTGTTGAAACGGTAACATTTAACTGGATAGTGCTTCCTGAGCATGAACTGTCATCAGTTTTTATAAAAACAGTTTGTACAGGAGTGAAAATTATAGTAAGAGAATCGCGGGAAGCTGAACATATACCATTCCCTGTGGATTCAATATAAAGTACAACAGAGCCGGCGGCTGTGTCGGAAGTGCTTGGAGAATAAATTGTACTTACGGCATTATCATTAGCAAATGTACCGCCGCCAGCACCAACTGTGTGCCACGTCCCGCCTGTTGCTCCTGTAATTATTGCAGAAACTGGAATACCAGAGGTGTCTTTACATACAGTAATGTCGATTCCGGCATTAACAGCAGGACCTTGATTAAAAGATATTATTACCGTATCGGTTACATTCGGACAATACGGACTGCTGAAAGACGTAAATAATACCGTATCCTTGCCATTTGCTTTTGCTGCTGCTGTGGGGAAATAAAGAGGAGTCATTGATGTAATGTTTGAAAATGAACCAGAACCGCTCCAAAATCCGCCGCCTGCATTTGAAATGCTTCCTGTCAGATTAACGCTCAAATTGTTGTTGCAGCTGATAATATCTGTTCCTGCATTTGCTGTAACAAGGCTTTGAATTCCAACACCAATTGTTATTGAATCTTTACATCCTGCTGATGAGGTTGTCACTAATTTTACAAAGAATGTTTGGTTGCCGGCAGTGTACAAATGAGATGGATTTTTAAGGCTGGAAATATTATTACTGCCCGAACCAGGATTACCAAAATTCCAGCTCCAGCTCGTAATAGTACTGCCATGCCCAACAATTGATGCATCAATGAAATTTACAGAATCGCTTATACACCTAGGTGCATTTTGTGTGAAATTAGCAGTAACGAATGACATATTAACAACTGCTGTAAATGTATCTGCACATGGAAGACCCTTATCAACAATCAGGGTTGCAGTGTAGGTTCCCAAAGCGGGATAAGTATATGACCCGGGGTTTTGAACATCTGAAGTATCGCTTAAGGTACTGCCATCACCAAAATCCCAAAAATAAGTAGAAAAAGTTCCGGGTGAAGTATTTACAAAAGAAATGATTTTATTCTTACATGAACCAGCATTTGAAGTGAAACTTGCGGTATCACAGGTTGCAGAAGAAGTTAATGAACCTGAAAATATGAAAATATAAAGTAATAGTAGTTTATTCTTCATTCCAATTTTAGTTTTACTAGCTCAATTGAAGCGTAAAAGTAGTAAAATTTT
>CAISYK010000407.1 GCA_903889605.1 uncultured Bacteroidota bacterium | reverse complement strand
TCTTTTCCCATTCCTTGAAAAGGCCAACCAACTCTCTCCTCAAAATCCAGAACCAATTATGAGCCTAATTTTTTATTATGAAATAAAGGGCGAATATACTCTGAGAAATAAATACATTCGGGCCTACTATGATCTTGGTGAATATTCTCCCGGCTTATTAAATTATAGTTACAACATGCTTTCGGGTCTCACAAAAAATGCTATTATTTTTACCGAAGGAGACAAAGATACTGAGGCTGCCTTGTTATTACAATATGGCAAATTGTACAGACCTGATGTACAAATATTAAATCTGAATCTATTGTTAATAAAAGAATACAGGGAGCATGTATTTAAAGAACTTTATATTGAACCTTTGGACTTTGACCCAATGGAAAATAGTGAAGGCTATGAAAAATTTCGTCAAACCATTGTTGAACATGTTACAAAAAATAAAAAAAACAGAACAATATATGTTGCCGTCAATGTAAGAGATCTATACACTCAGGGAATTAGCAAGAACCTATATCTTACAGGTCTTGCATACTTATATAGCACTGACAGTATTGATAATTTGGTACTTCTTAAAAGGAATATTGAACAGTTATACGCAATTGATTATATAAAAGTATATTTTCCTCATGATATTTCTGTAGGGAATGTAAATTCAATGAATGAAAATTACATTTTACCTTTTTCAACATTGAGTAAATATTATTTACTTGCTGGCAACAATTCAAAAGCAGACTATTACAAAGATCTAGCTCTAAAAGTTGCAACAGTTTCGGAAAGGCTTGAGGAATTTGGAAAATATTTTAATACAAAATGAGAATATTAAAAGCCGACGTCAAAAAAAGCACTTACCATTTGACAAATTGAATTGAATTGACTTTATTATTGTAATTTGACATAAAATAAAACAAACACCAAACATGAAATAAGCGGTCCTCGCATATTTTATGATGGGTTTATGTTTTTTATAGCTTTGTGTTACACAATTTGCCTGTGTCTATAAAGTTTAGCAAAAACCAATAATCGAACTAAGGCTAATAAAGCAATTGTTTTTTTTCTTCTAAAAAATTATTGATATTATTCTCCACTCTGCCCAGAATATCAGTCATATCAGCTTTTATAAATTTTTCCCCAACAATTTTTTCGTATAATTCTATATACCGATCAGAAATTGAAGTTATTATTTCATCTGTCATTTCCGGCACTTTCTGTCCATCCTTACCTTGAAAACCATTTGCCATAAGCCATTCACGTACAAATTCTTTGGACAATTGTTTTTGTGCTTCGCCTTTTTTCTGACGGTCTTCATACCCTTCTTTATAAAAATAGCGTGACGAATCAGGAGTATGAATCTCATCAATCAGATAAATTATGCCGTCTTTTTTTCCGAACTCATACTTTGTGTCAACTAATATCAATCCCATTTTTGCGGCTATTTCTGTTCCGCGCTGAAACACCGCCTGAGTATATTTTTCAATGGTTTCATAATCCTCTTTGGATACTATGTTTCGTTTTATTATTTCTTCTTTAGAAATATCTTCATCATGCCCAACAGAAGCTTTTGTTGATGGAGTAATTATAGGTTTATCAAATCTGTCGTTTTCTTTCATTCCTTCAGGCATTGGCATACCGCAAATCATTCGTCTGCCTGCTTTATACTCACGCCAGGCATGTCCTGACAAATATCCGCGAATAACCATTTCTACCTTAAATGTTTCGCACAAAATACCAACAGTTACCATTGGATCCGGAACTGAAATTACCCAATTTGGTACAATATCTTCGGTAGCTTTTAAAAATTTTGCAGCAATTTGATTTAAAACTTGTCCCTTGTAAGGAATACCTTTGGGTAAAACCACATCAAAAGCAGAAATACGATCACTTACAATCATCACCAGCATTTT
>CAISYK010000406.1 GCA_903889605.1 uncultured Bacteroidota bacterium | reverse complement strand
CTTCAGGACTTGTTAAGTTCATCAGATAAACTCCTTTTCCAAAATTCTCAAAATTCATTTGTTTAGAATATTTTCCATCAAAATCTGTAAGTGTTTCTTTATAGATTAATTCACCAATCAAATTTATCATTTTCAGTGTGTAGTTGTTTCTGTTGGGAACCTCAAAGGAAACAAAAAAGTTTCCATCATTCGGATTAGGATAAACATTAAAAAAACAATCGTTGTCTAATTGAGTAATTCCCGCAGTTTCAACGGTTATGACATTTGAAGGACAGCCTCCTCCATTAACAATAACACAATAATCTCCATATTGTACGGCGCTGCAGGTTTGGTAAGTGGCTGCCGCAATAAGCTGTCCATTTCTATACCATTGATAAGTAGATGCCGCACTTGAACTAAGAGTAGTGCCTGTTTGAGTGATTACCGGTGTAGGATTTATTGTAATAGTATAAGAATTCGGAGTCCCGGGACAGTTGCTTATAGACGGAGTCACATTTACAGTTGCAGTAATTGGTGAACTGGTGCTGTTTACCCCGTTAAATGAAGGTACATCACCAATTCCATTTGCCGCTAAGCCGATAGAAGTGTTCGAGTTAGTCCAAGTATAATTTGCACCTAAAGGATTACTTGAAAAAATATTTGAAGCAATACTGCCGCCGCATACATCAACATCGGAAATAAAATTAATGGCTGCAATTGGAACAACGGTTACATTTATTCCTGTGCTTGCTGCAGTTGAAGTGCAGGCCGCGGTAGACGTCAAAATACAATATATTACAGATCCATTAGAAATTGATGAAGGGGTGTAAGATTGACTTTGAGCTCCCGGAATTGGTCCGCCGTTCAAAAACCATTGGTAAGCAGGGCTTGTGGCATTAGTTGGTGTTGCTGTAAAGGTTATAGCAGAACCTGTGCAGCTCGGATTTGTACCCGAAGTTATTGCTGCAGCAACACTTGGAACAGGAGATGGTATAAGATTGATTGTTGTACCGGGGCTTGTTCCAGTTGTTGTACTTAGGCAGGAGGCGTTGGAGGTAACGGTACAAGTTATTACATCACCGTTTGCAGGTAAGGTAGGAGTGTAAGAACTACCGATAATAGTATTTATCCCATTTTTTTTCCATTGATATACAGGGAGTGTTCCGCCGCTTGTTGACGAAGCAGTAAAGGTTATCGGAACCCCGGCACAGGTTGGGTTAGTGCCGGAAGTAATGGCAATTGAAACAGTCGGACTGACTATAGAATTCACAATAATTGGAACAATACCGCTGGTAATTGATAAAGGATTTGCGCAGGCAGCGTTTGTTGTTAAAATGCAGGTAACTAAATCAACATTATTTAAGGTTGATGAAGAGAAGGTGGTGCTGTTTGTCCCAACATTTAATCCGTTTACCTGCCATTGATAAACCGGAGCAGTACCGCCGTTAAAAGGCGTCGCCAAAAATGATACTGATGTTCCTGCACAAACTGTTGCTGAGCCTGAAGTAATTGAAACCGTAACTGCAGGGTTCACTATAGGGGTTATAGTCATAGTAATTCCTGTACTAATAGCTGTTGCCGGACTAGGACAAAGAGCAGTGGATGTTATGCCGCATGTTATAACATCGCCGTCTGATAATAGTGATGAAGTGTATGTTGGAAATGTTCCTCCGGGAACCGTCACACCATTCAAATACCAATGGTAAATCGGACTTGCCCCGCCGTTAACAGCTGTCGCAGTAAAGGTAACAGGCATGCCGGCGCAAAGAGAGTTTGAACCGGTTGTAACAGCAATAGTCACTGAAGGAACAACAGTGCCGATGATTATATAATTTGTTTTTATTATTGTATTGCTGCCATTAGCATTAGTAGCAACAAGCTTTACAGTGTATGTGCCGGTTGTTAAATAGGTGTGCGTAGGAGATTGTGTGGTGTAATCTACCGTACCGTTATTGTCTATATCCCAGGCCCAGTTGGTGATATAACCCAAAGTCTGATCAGTAAAAGTAACGGTAGCCGGAGCCGAGCAGTATTCCATGGGAGACCCTATAAACCCTGCAACAGGGGGGCTTGCACATGCCGTCAAACATGATGCAGCCGCATAAGAAGCTCTGATGGCACCTCCAGGCAATGCTCCGAAGCCGTTTGTAAGTAATATTCCGGTACTGGTTAAATGACAATAGCTCATAATTGTGCCTCCAAGTACCGGCGGTGTAGGTCCGGGAGAACAGGTTCCTTCTACCGGGTAGCAGTCGTCAATTGCTCCGCCCGGCCATCCGCACCAATGTGTGTGGTTGGATCCGAAATTGTGCCCCAGCTCATGAGTAACAACCAATGAAGTCCAGCTGGTATTAGGATATGCAGCAAAAGTATTATCAATATTGCTGATGGCATAAGCAGTGTTGGGGGTACATATTACATCCAGAAATGCCATTCCGCCTGCACCAAGATTTCTTGTGGTAAGCAGATGCGCAACATTGCCGTTAAATATTGTGCGGGTCGCCTGAAAATTATTAAGAAGATCACCTGATGTGGTAAATGGTATATAAGGATCACTTGCTGTCCAGACATATATCTGGGATACTTCTGTTTGGAGAGTTTCCACATTGTAAAGTGTCTGAATAACATTAAACAATCCGGTAACGTAATTAGCCACATTTACAACACTCCCCTTATCAATAAACATTTGATAATCACATTCAAAATATATTTTAATACATTGATTGCTTTGCAAATGCCCGCCGTTCCCATTATTATTGGATAAATTTTTAGGAACGTCGGGGGTACCGCAAGTGAAATTCCTCGGATAAAGCACATCATTGTCATTGTAAAAAATGTAAATATTATTATTGACATTTGATTTATCCTTCCACAAGCCCAACACATAATTTGCATTATTGTAAGAAAACACTGCCATTACGGAATTGTCAAACATGCTCCACGCCGCCAGTGAAGGAGTAACTCCAGAAACTGTTCCCTGGTAATAAAGCCCAGGAGTATAGTTAACTTTCTCGTTTTTATCTGTTATTATTGAAAAGTTGTCAGTCAATAATTTCGCATCGCGGAGATCAAATGCAGCATCGCTGTTTTCAGAAACCGGAATGGTAAGGGTAAGCAGGGAAGATTTCATTTTATTAATACGGGCCAATTCGGCAAAGTCTATTTCAAGAAAAACTGCATTTCTTATATCCTTTTTAACATCAATTTCAGAAGAACCTGGAAATATCTTAAAGAGATTGCTGCTGGTTTTGTCATCTTTTGAAAGACTATTTGCAAGTTTCGGATTTTGATTTTTTTGTGCAGCCTGATTATTTGAAATCTGGCTCCAGCCGTTTGTTCCAATTACCGAAAAGGCTATTAATATCAGCAGTTTTGTTTTCATTTTGTATTTCTCCCTATTTCTAATCCTTTTTTTAATATTTACAGCATCCTCTCGTGTTGAATCAGCCTGTAATAAATCCTTACCTCACCAATGTTACAATTCCCCGATAACTGTGTTTCTGTCTTTTCACATTTTTAATATTGAACTGATAAACATATACTTCTGATATTTCGGTTTCTTTACTATGATTTACCATGCCGTCCCATGGCAGATTGTAATCAGCTGTTTGGTATACTTTATTACCCCAGCGGTCGAAAATCAACATTTCATATTCTATAATACCGAAACCGTATCCCTGGAATTTATCATTAATACCATTACCATTGGGAGTAAACGAGCTAGGGATGTAGAATGACCAGTCTGCCTCAATTGAAATAGGCCGGACGGCCGTATCAGAACAGGAGAACTGATTTGAAACAATAAGTGTGACATTGTATGTGCCGGTATCAGCGTATGTATGAGGCGGCGGGTTGATTATTGATGATAAACTAAGGTCTCCAAAATTCCAATTCCAGGCATTTTCTCCTGAAGATAAGTTGGTAAATGAAATAATTGGAAAAAGAATGGATGTGGTACTCGGATCCACTGTAAAATCTGCTATCGGACTTGGGACTACTGTAATATAATTAGTTTTAGAAACTGTTGTAACACATCCCGTATCAGGCGTGACGGTTAAGGACACGCTGAAAGTCTGAGACAAAGAAAGCGAATTATTTATAAAACAATGTTTCGGGTTTGAAGATAGGTCAAAAGGGCTGCCATCACCAAAATCCCATAAATAAGACGCATGGCTGCCAGCCGGAATAATAAACTGGTTTTGAAAATTTACACATAAAGGACTGCATCCCACAGTATCGGATGCCGTAAAATTTCCAACAAGCGGAGGGTTGATAACTACAACTTGTGTAGTAGAATCGCGGCACCCAAAATTTGAAATTACCAAAAGATGAGTAGTAAATGAACCTACATTATTATACTGATGAAAGGTGTTGTGGTTATTATTTAATGGACTGCCGTCACCAAAATCCCATGACCAAAGCAGCAGAGCATCTGAACCTGAGGTAGTGGACTGATCTGTGAATGGAACAATGCTTCCTTTACATCCCTTTCCTGCTGTAAATAGCGCCTGAGGCAAAGGATGAACCACTATGTTTTTTGAAATGGTATCAACACAGCCGCCAGCTGTAGTAACAATTAATGTAACCAGATAGGTTCCGAGGTTTGCATATAAATGCACAGGGTTCTGAATAAATACCTGCGCAGTTCCATCCCCGAAATCCCAGGACCAACCATTAATGATTCCGCCTGAAAAGGCAGACAGGTCATTAAAAGTTATTGCCTGATTTAAGCATGCTCCATCAGGATTAAAATCCGCTATTGGTGAAGGGTACAATACTACCGTTGCCATTGCAGTATCTGTGCATCCCTGGCTGTTTTTCACCTCTACGATATAAGTGGTATTAACACTGGGGTTTACAGTTTTTGTTGAGGATGTATCAGAACTATTCCACCAAAGGTACGTTCCGCCTCCGGATGCAGTCAAAGTAAGGCTCCCTCCTAAACAAATGCCGGCATTCCCAGTTATTGCAGCTGCAGGCTTAGGGTTAGCAACTACATCAGCAAAGACAGTTTTGTAACATCCGTTTAAAGAGGCGGTTACCCAATAATGCCCGGTAGTGTCAGCTTGGATAGATGTATTTGATGATCCTGTATTCCAAATATAGGAATCATAGGTTGTAGGGGCAATAGACAGCAGGGAACTATCACCTATACAAAATGAAAGATTACCAGATAAAATCGGGAAAAAGGCAACAGCACTTACAATATCCACAAAAACATTTACATTAACATTCGTAATCCCCACAGGATTGCCATTATCTGTGGCAGTAAATGTAATAATATGGTTGCCTGCATTTGCGCCGCTTGAAATTATCATTACCTGGGCTGATGCAGTATTTCCAGGCACATTATTCAGCACACTAATGCCGGGGACTCCGTTAGTGTTTATTGTTATAGTTGTATTCTGCCCTATTTCAGGTGCAAGAAATAATGCATCAATGATTAAAGTATCACCAGTACCGCATATTTTAATTGTGTCGCAATTATTGATACCGCTTGCAATAGGCGACAAATTGGTACTATTGCAGGAATTAAAATAGAATGATTTGTTATCCAGCCAATCTACCCCGTCATTGGCTCCGTAACCGCCGTCATAAACACTGCCTGGCTGATCAAAACGCCCCATCTGGACATAAGATACTCCATCACCTTTATTGATACCTACAGTTGATGGAATTCCGCCGAATCCGTTAATACCAGAAGATGCAGCACCTGTAGTCCACTGCATATCACCATAACAAAAGGCAATGTTATTACCAGGAGGCAGTATGGGGTCATTGCCGTCTGTAATAATTAATTGAAAAGTATTTACTTTGTCAAACATACTGCTGAAATACCCTACTCCTACCCAATTTACATACATTGCTGTAGCCGTAATTTTATATTCTACAGTGCCGGCTCCCCTAGTATCCACATCCCCCCAAAATGGTGCAACCATTATATAAGTTGGATCAGGAAAAGAGCTGGAAGAAAAAGTAAAATAAGAATTTACGAATGAAATATTGCCGTTATTATTTATATACAAATCGGTATAATTGGTGCCGTATAAACAAAAGCTGAAAGGAATGGCAAGCAGGTTCGTACTCCCATCATCATTAGGAGCCATAGCTAGCGTATAGGTATTGTCTGGAGGAATATAGCAGCTGCATGAGCTTCCTGAGGCAGGTTTAGGCGGATTGCCGGGGGTGCCTGGCAATCCCAACGGATGAACTGATCCTAATTTCTTTAAATCATCTAATGAAGGAGTGAAGGAATGGGGATTTGTTAAAATCAAGTCTTTTGGGAGCATGCCCTGCTTTTTCAAGGATTCGTATTCTTTGCTGTCTATTGCAGGAACTGTTGATTGAGAAAACCCTTCGATTAAAGTTACAAGGATAAAAACAAAAGAGAGTACGAGTTTTTTCATCTGAAACAGTATAAAATATGTTTTTATTAAAAAAAAAACTTTTTGCTTAAACTCAATTCAACATAATTAATGTATTATTCTGCTTAAACAATATTACTATTAAATTTATTAATCAGCGAATTTCCAGTTTCTTTTTTTGCTGTCATAAACAAAGATGCATAAACTATTAAATTGGTTGCATTTAGAAGATGAGATTCTCTAATAATCTGAAACATCGGTGAAATAATATAATCTCTTTATGTTTCATTCACTGTTAATTACACTTTAGGGATTGATGTGTAAACACTTTTGCTCTTGCAAAAGATTGAAGCCATTAGACGCAGCTTGTCCTGAGCATAGCCGAAGGGTACAGGTTAAACTCCAAGTCCGCCATTTCATTTTTCAAGAAAGAGCAACGCCAAAACAAGAGACTTTAACTCAATTTTATTTATCTAAATCAAATTTAAAGTGTCCGGCAATTATCTGGATTTATAGTAAGATTCAGCAGGAATGAAATTTGCTTAATCTAAAGGTGAAATCGAAAACATAAAACTATATTATGGAAATTACAGCTAGTGTTAAACAAGCTAGTAAGGAGTATAAGACTGGAAATACAGTTATTACAGCCTTACAACCGGCTACTTTCGATTTTAAAAAAAATGAATTAACTCTGATAATAGGACCCTCAGGTTCAGGTAAAACTACGCTGCTTTCACTGCTCGGATGTGTAATAATTCCCACAAAAGGGGAGGTTTTTGTGAACGGCACCTTGATTAATGGTCTTGGCCAGAAAGAACTGGCAAAAATAAGACTTATGAATATCGGTTTTGTATTTCAAAGTTTTAACCTTATTGCTCCGCTTACAGCATTTGAAAATGTAACGATGCCTTTGATATTGATGGGAGTGAATAATAAAGAAGGCAAAGAACGGGCTGAAAAGGCTTTGCAAAAAGTAAATATGGAAAACCGGATGAAGAATCTTCCTAAAAACCTTAGTAACGGTGAGCAGCAAAGAGTTGCTATAGCAAGAGCTTTGGTAACCGACCCTTCCATAATATTATGCGATGAGCCAACAGCTTCTTTAGATGTTAAAAGCGCTGCCTTAGTTATGAAAGAGTTAAAAACCCTTTCTGGTGCAGGAAAATCAGTTGCAGTGGTAACACACGATTTGAGGTTAAAGCAGTTTGCGGATAGAATTATTTATGTTGTTAACGGAACTGCTTCAGAGACGCCAGGTGAGGGGGATTTATTTCAATAATTGATCAGATAATCATAAGTATTATAATTTCCTAAATCAAAAAATTATAAAAAATCAAATCAGCAAAATGAAACAATCAGCATATTTTATTATTGCATCATTTTTGATATTCGGCTGCGGAGGGAAAGATAATTCAGCAGAAAATATAAAAAATTCTGATGACAATTCAGTAATGAATCAAGCGCAATCAGCACCAAAAGAAATTGTCGGTATTGGAAAGGTAGAACCTGAGAATGAAATAATAAACCTGGCAGCCGCATCAGGCGGAGTAATTATTGAAATCTATAAAAAGGATGGAGAAAAAGTTAAACAAGGAGAAGAATTATTGAAACTGGATGACGAAATTGAGCGAATCAGAATTGTTCAATTAAAAAGCCAGCTTAAAACGCAGCAAACACAAATTGAATATGAAAAGGCTGCTTCTAAGGAAATAGAAGTAAATCTGGCAAATAAAAATAAGACATTAGTATCGGTTCGGAACCTTCTGAAAAAAGGCGCAGAAACAGGACAAAACGCAGATGATTTTGAAACAGAAGTTAAAACGCTGGAAATTAACTTAGAAAAAAGTGAAATTTCTGTTCATCTTGCCCAAAACAAGCTGACAGAACTCAATGATCAGCTGAAATTATACGAAGCCGAAGCCAATAAAAAAACTCTTCGTTCGCCATTTACAGGAGTAATACTTGAAATGCTTGTAAAAAAAGGTTCTGCAATTAATCAATTTCAAAATTACGCAGATTTTGCTCCTGAAGGAAGTAAAATCATCAAAGCCGAGGTGGATGAATTATTCTGTAAAATGCTGAAAGAAGGCCAGTCAGTTGATATACGCTATCTGGGAAGCAGCAATAACATTGCTTCCGGAAAAATAATTTTTTTATCTCCATTCCTAAAAAAGAAATCGCTGTTTTCTGAAAAGGCGAATGACCAGGAAGACAGACGGGTGCGGGAAGTAAAAATTGCATTCAATGAAAATTCAGATCTATTCCTAAACTCTAAAGTAGAGTGTATCATAAAACTTTAACAAACAATTATATGATCAGCACAGCATACAAGTTTATGAAATATGACAAACCTAAAAGCATTGGGATCATAATCGGTATTGTTGTAAGTATTTTTCTAATAGGCCAGCAACTGGGTATTCTGAGTTTTCTTACCGAATTAATGGGCGGTTTAATTGAAAATTCCCGGCAGGAAATCGGTCAAATATGGGTGGTTGACAAAATAACTCAAAATGCCAATGAGCTGCCTCAACTGGACG
>CAISYK010000405.1 GCA_903889605.1 uncultured Bacteroidota bacterium | reverse complement strand
CAAATTTTAAAGATGTTGATCAATCACAAATTTTACATTATCAAAACGAATTAAATAAAAGACCAAGAAAAAAATTAGGATATTTAACCCCTAATGAAGTATTTTTAAATCATGGGGTTGCATTTGTGAGTTGAATCTGCCATGTTATTAAATTACTATGATATTTGTATCTGATACAATTTATTATACTTAATAAATTGTCATTAAATAAAATTTGCAGAATTATGCAAACAGAATTGTATGTTCTAAAAAAAAGAACAAGTCAAAAATAGACATTTTTTACTAAACATGTTTTATAGTTATAAAAACAGAAAAAATGTGCAGAAAGGAAAGAAATCAAAAATAACAGCAACCCAAGAGTTTTAAAGCCAATGGCAGCAATGTTTTCAAGAAATCACACAGAATAATAATTTGATACAGATGAGAATTGTCATGGTTAAAATACATAAAAAACTTATCAACATATTAACATTGGCATTATTTCACAATGGTTTCGGGGCATTGAATATGGTTAGCAGCAACCAAATAATGAAATTAAAATAAGCTGTAATGTTACAGAAGTTAAAGGAGATTTAATTTGGGATTTTGACTCCAATTACTAAAATATCATCGACCTGGTCAAGCTGTCCGCGCCATTCTTCAATGGTTTTGTTGAGGATATCTTTTTGTTTTGCAATAGGTTCTTTATTAATATCCATTAGTAAAACGCGGAAAGGTATTCCCATGAATTTTCTGCCGTATGGTCCGCCGAATTGATCGGCATAACCATCGGAGAAAATATAAATAGTATCTCCTTTTTGAAGCTGAAAAGTATGGTTAGTGAATTTCTTTTTTTCTTCTCCTAAAAATAAACCAATGGGGAATTTATTGGCTTTTGTCAATATTAAATTTCCGTCCCGAATAATATACAAAGGGTTATATGCGCCGGCATATTGTAATTCAAGAGTATTAAAATCAATTGTGCAGAAAGAAACATCCATTCCATCTTTGGCTTGTCCAGGTTCATTTTCATGACCATGATGATGCAGTGTTTCACTCACTCCTTCATTTAAACCATCAAGAATGAGAGACGGTGTGGTAAAATTATTTTTACTAACTACATGTTTTAAAATATTGTATCCGACTATGGACATAAAAGCGCCAGGCACACCATGTCCAGTGCAGTCAACGGCAGCAAACATTGTTTTCCCATCTTTTTGATCAATCCAGTAAAAATCACCGCTTACAATATCTTTAGGTTTATACAATACAAAAGAATTCGGCAGTAATTTATTCACAAGTGCAACCGGCGGCAATATAGCTTCCTGAATTCGTTTTGCATATTTTATACTGTCAGTAACATGCTTGTATAGAACTTCTAATTCATCATTTTTGGCTTCAATTTCTTCTTTTTGATGTACCACTTGTTCTGTACGTTCAATAACTTTAGCTTCAAGTACGCGTTCATTTTCACGTAAATCTTCACGCATTTTTAAAAGTGCAGCACCCAAAGTGTCATCAATGCTTAAAGGCCTGTAATCCGAATCGAAATTACCGGATCCTACTTGTTTGGCAAACTGTGTAGTTCTGTCCATCCCATCAACTAAATCATTAAGGGCAACGGACATCTCACCGATTTCATCATTTCTATCCTTAATACGATCGGGAGGCAGAATACCTTTACCCATCATTAACAAAATTTTCTTTAGCTGCTGAATAGGTTCAACAATTGATTTAATAGTAGTCCAAGCGATTAAAATACCACCTAAAAATAATATGAGCCCAAGGGAAATAACTATAGTGTTAAGAAAACTGAAAGAACCAAACATCTCGTCTGAAGTTTTTGCAGCATTTGCGTTTTGTTCGTCAATAAGAGCTTTTAATAAATCTTTAATTTGCTGAAATATGGGATTTGCATCATCGGAAACCTGATCGGCTAAAAATCTAGTAGTCGTATCTTCATAATCTTGAATAGAACTCAAGGGAGTCATTATACCTTCCTGATACTTCGCGAACAATCTATCGATTAAATCAAATAT
>CAISYK010000404.1 GCA_903889605.1 uncultured Bacteroidota bacterium | reverse complement strand
GGCTGTACCAATCCTGTAAGCTACAGTGTAGTTGTTACTGTAAATCTGGCATGCATATGCACTCATTCATTAAGCAGTACATTAACGCCTCCTGCTGTATGCAGCGGAACTGTATTCCATTATGTTGCAACCAGCGTATCTACAGATTCATCATTTACATGGTCAAGAGCTGCAATGACAGGAATCAGTGAAGCAGCAAGCAGCGGTACAGGAAATGCCAATGAAATATTGACAAATACTACTGAAACCCCAATAAATGTTTTATACCTATACAGGGTGACTGCAATGGGATGTACAAATCCAAACACTTTCAGCGTGGTTGTAGCGGTGAATCCGATTCCAAAATTAAGCAGCAATTTAGCACCGCCTTCGATATGCAGCGGTACAGTTTTCAATTACATGCCAGCAAGCATAACATCAGGTACCGCATTCTTATGGACAAGAGTCTCGGTAGCAGGTATAAGCAATTCAGCAAACAGCGGAAATGGTAATATAAATGAGACCCTTAACGATACAGCAGCAGTTCCTGTGAATGTTACATACATTTATAATGTATCTGCCGCAGGTTGTGTAAATCCAAGCAGTTATAATGTAGTTGTTATAGTAAATCCGACACCAAAATTAAGCAGTACATTAACTCCATCCGCCATATGCAATAATACAGCATTCTATTATTTGCCGACAAGCGCTGTATCTGGAGCTTCATTCTCATGGACAAGAGCTGCGGTTATAGGAATCAGCAATCCATCAAGTATGGGAACAAACGATCCGATTGAAATTCTTAATAATGTTTCACTGGCTCCTGTACCTGTTACTTATGTTTATACCGTTTCAGCAAACGGCTGTACTAATCCAACTAACTACAGTGTAGTTGTTACAGTGAACCTAACTTGCATCTGCACTCATTCATTAAGCAGTACTTTAACACCTCCGGCTATATGCAGCGGTATGGTTTTCAATTACATTCCAACCAGTGTGTCACAAGACTCATCGTTTGCATGGTCTAGATCAGCAATAATAGGAATAAGCGGTCCAGCTACCAGCGGTACTGATAACCCTAATGAAACACTGACAAATACTTTAGAAACCCCTATAAATGTTGTTTACGTATATAGAGTTACTGCTATGGGATGTACAAATCCAAACAGCTTCAGTGTTGTTGTAACTGTAAATCCAATCCCAACTTTAAGCAGCAGTTTAACTCCGCCGGTGTTATGTGTTGGAACGGCTTTCCATTATACACCAACAAGTGTAACGTTAGGAGCATCTTTTGCCTGGGATAGAGCGCCAGTACCTGGCATTAGTAATGGGCCAAACAGCGGTGTAACCGATCCGAATGAACCCCTTATCAATACGACAACAGATACAGTACGTGTTACATACCATTACACTGTATCAGCTAATGGCTGTCCGAATCCAGCATATTTCAGTGTATCAGTTATAGTTGATCCGCCAACTTTAGGAGGTATAGTATCAAGTAATGATACAGTTTGTTATGGATCAAACTCAGGAATGATGCTGCTGAATGGACAAAATGGAAATATAGTAGGATGGCAGTCTTCACCAGACGGCGGAAGCACTTGGGGAAATATTAATAACATAAATGCTTCTCAAGTATACAATAATCTTACTGTGTCTACTATTTATCATGTAATAGTTCAAAGGGGGGCTTGTTTATCGGTAAATTCTGGAAATGACACTATTACAGTTAGCCCTCTATCAATAGGTGGTATAGTTTCAGGTAGTTCGGAAGTCTGCGACAGTTCAAATGCTGTTGGAATACTGACGCTTAACGGATATGTAGGAAATGTTCAGAATTGGTTAAGATCCTCAGATTATGGAATAACATGGTCTCCAGTTGTTCCGGTTAACCATGCTTCTTCCCAGGCCTATAATAATCTAACCGCATCAACATGGTTTAAAGCGGTTGTGAAAAGCGGTGAATGCTCAACAGATACTTCTTCTGTTTCAGTAATTACAGTTAATCCTAAACCATGGGCAGGTTTTTCTGCTGCTTCGGTTTGTAAAGGAGAAACAACAGTTTTCAGCGATACATCATATATAAGCGGGGGGGCAATTCAATATTATGTTTGGGATTTCGGTGATTTCACATCTTATACATCAACAGGTGTGAATAACTCTATTCCTCATACTTATACCAGCACTTCGTCATTTATAGTTTCATTCACAGTTAGTTCTGATAAAGGATGTGCGAATACGGTTACACATTCAATTGATGTTAATGCTCAGCCAAATGCACACATTGTTTCCAGCGGATCGTTGTTTTTCTGCAGCGGCGGAAATGCTTCGTTATCCGCAATTACATCAGGGCTGAACTATATGTGGAGTACAGGTTCAACAGCATCAAGCATTGCTGTTAATACAACAGGAACTTATGTATTAACAGTAACAAATCCAACTACAGGATGTGTTAATTCAGATTCAGTTTCTGCAGTTGCTTATCCGCCAATGGCTGCACATACAATTAACGATACATCTATTAGTTTAGGAAGTTCTTTTATACTGAACGGAGGAAGCGTAACGAATAATTCATACTCTTGGTCTCCGCCAGAAGGACTAAATAATCCTAATATTGCAAATCCGGTTGCTGCACCGCTTACATCAACAACTTATTCACTTACAGTAACAGATGCCAATGGCTGCACAAGTTTTGATACAGTAGCTGTTGTGGTTACAAATGATTATAAGTTGAAAATACCAAACTTGATTACACCAAATGGTGATGGATTCAATGATTTTTGGATTATAAAAAATATTGAAAATTATCCAAATACAAAAGTAATTGTGGTTAATGTTGAAGGAAAAGTTGTCTTTGAAACCTCAAATTATAAAAATGAGTGGAATGGGTCGAATGTAAATGGTAAGCCTTTACCTGATGGAACATACTATTACTTCATACAATTTGCAGATTCTGATAAATTATATAAAGGTGCAATTACCATTTTAAATGATAAATAAACGTAGTATATTAATAAAGGATTGGAGTTAATAGGTGATCTTACTTTTTTTTTAAGGAAAATCTAATATTATACGCTGATATGGATTAACTGAATATTAAAATGATTTGTGAATATGGCAGAGAAATAAATAACTCATTAAAAGTTAAATAATAATAATATTTTGTTTTTGATAATTGTGAAGGCAGCATTTTTCTAAATCGATTTTGTATTACAATATCTATCTAAAGTTATCCATAAATTGATTCAGAAATTGTTTTTTGATTTTGGTACATTTAAAAAATAGATAATTATTTAATTAAACTTAACTTTCCCAGTTCCCATAGCCCGCGGTATTTTCCTGTATCCAAAGGAGAGATGATAAATAGTTAATTACCATCAGGAAAATAAATATTAGTATTCTCTTTTTTAAACTCATACTATACATTTCTGCAATACATAGGGAGGATAGGTCCATAATATACTACCCAATTACAAAATTATAGTATGTTTTGGTAATAGTCATTTTCAGGAAATCAATAAGCAGGATTGTTTATTTTAATTAGTAAATCAGGATAATAATATTTTGAAGGTAAAATAGATTAAATGAATGTTTGCT
>CAISYK010000403.1 GCA_903889605.1 uncultured Bacteroidota bacterium | reverse complement strand
TGAAATTATTCCAGGAAAACGGGATAAATAATGTCCCTGTGTTATTGAATTATTCAAAGGAATTAAATTGTTCCCTATTAAGTTATATATCGGGTGAAAATATTTCCACGTTTAGTGAGGATTATATAGTCCATTTTCAATCTTTTTATAAAAAAATACTCTCCTTGTCAAAAACTGTTAACAAAGAGAGTCTAAGCTTAAATGCCATAGATTGTTGTTTGGAGATAGATACCGTTAATAAACAAATAATATCAAGACTTACAAAACTAAAAGAAGAAAATAATCCTGAAATAAATGAATTACTTAATCAAATGGATGACTTTTTTAAGATTGTCGAAAATCAGGTAAATGCACTTCACAACGATTTTAATGATTTAAAACCAATATTAAGCACGGTCGATTTCGGAATCAATAATGCGCTCTTTGTTAACAACATGCTTCATTTTATTGATTTTGAATTTTTCGGTTGGGACAACCCCATTCATTTGATCAGCGATACCATAAGTCACCCGGCCAATGGTCTTAATATCTTGCAGCAATCTGCTTTACTGGATGCTCTTTTTGAATGTTATAGGGTTAAAGAGGAAAAAGAACAAATAAAAGAGGCATTCAATGGAGTTAATTTACTCTTCGATATTAAATGGTGCTTAATTATGCTGAATCCTTTTTTAGGATCGTATAATTCGAATTTTGCACAATCAGAAATCCATTCCAGGCAAGCAGTTCAGAAAAACAAAGTAATTGACAAAGTAGCTTTAATAAAACTTAAAATGCAGAATGCAATATTCTTTCATTGATTCTTCACGGCTTGCAGTACTTGACCACGAGTCGGTAGAAATCCGTAACCGGATGCTTGACATTTTTCACTTAGCTGGGAAAGGTCATTTAGGCAGTGCTTTTTCATTGGTAGAGATGTTACGGGTACTTTTTGGTGAGTACCTTACCTTTGATCAGGCGAATAATGACAGGTTAATTATAAGTCAGGGGTGGGCGAGCCTCGTATACTATTATTTTTTAGCTCAAGCTAAACTTATTCACTCATCTGATCTTGATTCTTTTTTAAAGTTCGATTCAAATTTAGGTGGATGCATAGAAAGCACCGTTAATGGTATATCCGCCTCTACAGGTGCGTGTGGCCATGGACTACCAATTGGAGTTGGGTTGGCATACGCATATAAATTGGGTTCTATTAAAAATACTGTTTTTGTTATTGTTGGAGATGGTGAATTGGGAGAAGGTTCTATATGGGAGGCACTCATGTCGGCAGCAAGAAAAAAACTGGATAATCTGATTGTGATCATAGACTATAACAAAGTTCAATGTTCGGGCGACGTAAAAACAATTACCTCAGTAGAACCACTAAAGGCAAAATTCGAAAGTTTTGGATTTAATTTTTATGAAGTTAATGGCCATTCGATGTTTGACATCAGCGGAACAATTAAAAATATGGTTACTAAAAAAAATGGAGCGCCTAAAATATTATTATCACACACAGTTATTGGCAAAGGAATACCATCAATAGAAAATTCATTTGAAGCTCATTGGATTGGTAAAATCGACCAAGAAAAGCACTCACTTTATCATATAAATGAGTAAAATGAGAAATGCATTTATATCAGCCGTAATTAATGCTCCAAAATATCATGGTAAGATTGTTTTTATAACTGTAGACCAGCAAACTGGTTTTGATTCTCAGTTAAAAGAACTTCTTGGCAAAAGGTTTATTATTGAAGCCATTTCTGAACAAAGCATTGTCGGTTTTGCTTCAGGGTTGGCGGCAGAAGGTTATATCCCCATTGTATTTAATCATGCTGCATTCTCAATCAGAAGATCTTATGAGCAAATTCTTCTTGATTGTTGTTTGCAGAACCGGAAAATTATTTTATTGGGAATGGGAGGTGGTTTTGCAACGGCACATCTTGGGCCATCTCATACCACATTTGATGATATTGCGTTAACCAGAGTGATGCCCAATATGGATGTCTTTGTTCCCGCTGATGCAAAG
>CAISYK010000402.1 GCA_903889605.1 uncultured Bacteroidota bacterium | reverse complement strand
TGTCTGCCAGTGAATTTGTGAAAGAACGATGAATTCTCAATTTATTAAAATGTTTGTCGATGCGATGAAAGACAGTCTGCCGAGGACTTTATTTTCTGCGTAAAATTTTCCGCTTGTATTGCCCACAACGATTAGCTAAGCGATTTTGCCGATTTCGTAAAAAAAAATTATAAAATTACAAGTGGCAAAAACTAATAGATAAAAATTTCTACCGCTGCGAAAGGTTTTTGCCACGACCGATTACGATAGCGAACTCAAATGATGAAATTTACTATAAACGGCAATATTGCTTAGGTGATGTTAGGCACCAGGGCGTTTCTTTTTTCTTTCGCTGATGTGTCCGTTGCAAAGTTAGTAGAAATGAGTGTCGGAAAAGCGGAGGAAGAAAATTTTGTTTTTTTTAGGGAGGCTTTTTCCCTTTTTTGTGGGTAGGGGAGGACAAGCTTATTTAAAAACTTTGGAAGTGTGTTAGCTGGAGCGGTTTTTAAATGTGCTTGCCCTGTGGGCTGTATATGAAACTTAAATTTCCATTTCTACTAAATCTAAATGCCTATTGTCCTTACCCAACGGTCATTACCCAATGGTCGTCACCCAATGGTCGTTACCCAACGGCCTCTAACCCAATGGTCGTTACCCATTGGTCGTAACCCAACGGTTGTACCCCAACGGTTGTTACCCAATGGTCGTCACCCAACTGTCTGTAACCCAATGGTCGTAACCAAACGGTGATCACCCAATGGTCGTTACCCAACGGTCGTTACCCAATGGTTGTTATTTCTTATACTTCTTTTTGGGATTCCTTTTGTGATGGAATATAGATGTAATAATTACTATTTTATTACTATCATCAATAATGTAGATAATGCTAAAGGGATATTTTTTTATCCCCAATTCATAAAATATTTTGTACTCGTTTCTAAATTGCTGTGGATGTAAACATATCGCCTCAATTGCTTTTTCTACATTTAGAATAAAATTTCTTGTAGCTTGTTCGCTGCGCTCTGCATACCATTCAATAGATGTTTCGTATTCTTGTTGAGCAATAGGGTGAATTAAGTAGTTGTACATAATTACTTAAATTTTTTATTCAATAATTTAGCCACTCTCGCCTTACTATCCTTGGCTGTAATCATTTTCATTTTACCGCCTTGGTAGTCTGTCAAACGCTTGTCTAATTCCGTTTTTAATTCATTGGTGTAATCAATTAAGGTATCTTCTACATCACCTTCTATCATTGTATAAATAGCTTTTATTTTCTTTTCGTTCGCTATTTCCAAATAGTTGTGTAGTCTTTGACGAATGGCTGTTGTTGTCATTTTATTGCAAATTAATTTTATACGAATTTACTATAAAAAAACACATTATGCAAACGTTCTATGGATAGTTATTTAGTAGCAACTTTGTCTAAAGTGCCACTTTTAAAATAAAACTCAGTGTAGGAAGCTGTTTTTGCTAATGAGCCAACGGCATTTGGAATATCGTTTAGTCTAATAGATTTGATTGCTTCATTTACGTTTATTTCTAATTGGGATAAAAATGCTTTATTACCAACTTTAATTTTTTTTATTCTATAAATTGCATCAGTTATTTCAAATGTTGCACCTTTTGCGTCTTGGTTTATTATCTTTGGAATAGCTTTGCTTATTATCTCTTTAGTCAATGGGTCGTTAATTCTTTTTAAAATTTCGGGTGACAAAAGAACCCATCCCATTGTTACTAATGCAGGGTCAAATTGAGTATTTTGTGCCAATGTTACATTGCATAGTGTCAAAGCAATTATAAAAGTAAATACTTGTTTTTTCATTCTTATACCATGTTATATTGTATATAGCCAATATTCCGATTTCCAAAGGTTTGTTTTCAAAGATACTGGATGGAAGAGTTTTTTAGCCTTTTGCTATATAATAACTTAAAACCTTGGATAAAGAATATTGATAAAAATTCAATGCGTCAACATTCTCAATATAAATCGGAACAGTTTTAAAATACGCATTGGTTACATCTTGCGAACATGGTCCAAGTGGAATACAAAGATATTTTGTTGCGCCATCCTTTCCGGTAAATACTGCCATTATAGCTCTTAGGTCCTTCCCATCTTTGATGAGTTCTTTATAGACAATTTTTCGCCCACCGAATTCAGACGAATTAATATCTCTAAATTCGTATCCCTTTTTCATATCCAATCCGCTTTCAATTTGAACTTTGTAACCTTTACTAATATAATTATATTCATCTGCAGATGTCCCAGATGTTTTGCAAGATTGGGCTGTGATACTTTGCGTTGCAACTAAAGCAACAATAACGAATAAACTTTTCATTAAATTTTTCATTTGTGTTTGGTTTTTGATGATTATTTTTTCGCAAATTGTTGCGACTTTTTTTATTTATTGGGTTCTACAACTCTTGTTTTCTAGATAGTTTACATGTTCACTTTTGTTTAAAAGTTCTTTTGATTTACTAATAAACATATTTCTAATGTCAGATTTTAATGCCGATAAATCAAAACAGTAATCTGTCTCACCCTCACGACCATAAGTTATTTTGCTGAACTTTATTTTAATTGAATTCTTTTTTTCAAACTCATTTAAAAAGTCTTCCAATTGTTTAAGTGCAATACTATTTATACCTGCGCCTACACTTATAAAACTAATTAAAACATCACCAATATTTTTGGATGCACTTTCAGAGGGTTCGACAGTTTTTTTATCACTCGTTTTCACAATCGATTTATTATTTTTTTCCGAAATAGAGTCATTTGAAGTAATGGCTTTATCTTTTTTATGAACAACATTACATTGGTTAAAAACAAAAACTAGTGAAAAAAATATTACATTTAATTTCATAATATCTATTGTTTAGTTAATTATTAATTTACCAACTGATAATACGTTTGTATTTCCTTTTAAAACTTTATACAAGTATATACCTTTTGTTAATTGTTCAGTAGAAAATTGGATTTGATTTTTTTGTATGTTGTCAATTTTTAACACTTCTTTACCGACTATATCAAAAAGGTTAAATGAAATGTTATTTAGATTTTCAATCGATAAACCAATTGTCACATTAACAAAGGATGTCGCAGGATTAGGAAATATTTTTGTAATAATATTTCTGGTATTTAAATTTGCTATTACAGTTGACAAACCACAACCATCCGAAGTAAGTAAACTCGCTCTTGGTCCAAATAATGCAGATTCCATTCTTGCTGTTTGGCCATAAGTAAACATACTTAAACAAGCATCATCAGAATAATCCATATTATTCCAAAACATATCGCCACCATTTGCACCATTTAGGCAAGTAACATGCGGATAAGTTGGACAACCACTATTTGAAACTGTTTGATTAGGTGTATCATTCACTAAATCGGAACCGGCACATTCGTCACTTGTCCCTTGGTCATCTCCCCAAATATGTTTTAAATCTAACCAATGACCGACTTCATGCACTGTAGTTTTACCATCACCGAAACTAGCACTTAAATTACCTACTCGGCCGAATGCGTTATATTTGATTGCAACACCATCTGTATTTGCAGCACCTGTTGAGGGGAATTGAGCAAAGCCCAATAAGGTGCCACTAAAATTTACTGTCCAGAGATTTAAATAATTATCCCTGTCCCAAATTGTTTGTGGTTTGACAATAGAATTCACATCGGCCATATCATACGATGTTTGGGTGCCAGTATAACGTACAATACCAGATGTTGGGTCACCTAATTCATCTATAGATGCAAGGCAAAATTCAATTAGTGCATCATCAGACAAACCTCTAAAAGCTGCTGGAGTTGAATTAATATTTGTGTTTAGCCTGCGGTAGTCTTCATTTAAAACATCAATTTGAGATTGGATTTGTAGGTCAGAAATATTACTACCCGCCCCAACTGCTTCACCAGTTGAATGAATTACGTGAACAACTACAGGAATAGTTACTACTGGGCGTGGTGTGTATACTAATTCTACTTCAAGCGATGCACACGTTGTATTACTTTGACAATTATATTGGTCAATTAAAATATCATAATTGCCTGTAATTAGGGGATTAAAAAGAATTTGAGACATTGAATCACACCAATCGTCATTAAAACCAACAGACTGACCCCCTCCTTGAGGATAAATTGTAATTTGAGTATCAAAACTGTTTGTGCCACAGGTAGAAATTCTGTAAACTCTACCTTTAATTAGATTTGATACGGTTACGTATTCACCACCGTATGTGCAATTTTGAGTTGGGGATACAATTTGATTAACTGCTGTTGGTGCTGCAATTGTTGTATAATATGTATTGTTATAACCACACAAGGAAGTTACACCACGGTTTGACAGAACAGGTTTATTAATAGGCGAAATGGGTTGAAAATAGCTTGCTAGTTTAGAAGTTTTACTTTTTTCATTTGTTTTTAACCATTCTTGAGTTTGTTTTTCTTTTTCTTCTAGCTTTTCCTTTAATGTTGGGTCTTTTACCATCATTTCATCCAAATTTAACATAGTTCCACATTCACGGTTTTGTGCATTAGTTCCTAAACTAATTATGGTAAGCAAAGCAATAAGTAATTGTTTTTTCATGATATTTTTTAGTTTGAGGTTTGTTTAATTTATTTATTTGTGAAATGAAAAGTCTTTTTTCATTTTTTTTCTGAATTATTATTTTAAGGATTTGCAATAGTAGTGATAAAAAATTAAATATAGCACAAGTGCTATAATATATTTATAGCATATATGCTCAATTTGTTATGTGCAAAAATCAAAAAAGAAAAAGCGTGTTTTAATCTATGATGAAGAGGGGTTATCTTTATTGGCAAAAAGATTGAAAGAAATTAGAGCTGAGAAAGGGTTCACACAGGAAGATTTGGCTTATGAATCAGATATAGCTCTTTCCCAAATTGCACGTATTGAAACTTCTAGAATAAACCCAACAGTTAGTACAATTTTCAGAATAGCCCGCACACTTGATATTCCAGTATCGGAGCTATTCAATTTTAAGTTTCAAAAAAAACAGAACATATAAAAAAGTCTTTCATTAGTAAATATAGGCATAGTGTGCAAAAATAAACGCACCTATTAAGATTAAGGAAAATTTAGAAATTGATTTAACACTTGCTATAATTTCTCTTATGCTTTTTAAAGAAAGGAATAAAAAAGAAAAAAATAAATTTATAACATCAGACGAAATGCTTTTTCATCTAATACATATTTCCGAACAATATGTGCAACAATAACAAAAAACGATGTGGAATCAATTTTAGATTCTTATTATGGAAGTGGGGTAGTTTCAACAAAAGGATTTAAAAACAATAGAGGGAAATATACATTTAAGTCCTACCGATTGTCCGTTTCCACTAACCACGATGAAACACGAAAGAGACGAGAGCAAAACCCGAATTGGCAGCATCAGCGAAAAGTTGGAAAACCTTAACAGAAAAACTCAAGTTCATTACCCGCAAGACCAAAGCAATAAGCCTAAACGAACGCATTCAGAAAATTAACGAAGTGCAACGGGGCTGGATAAACTATTTCCGCATAGGAAAGATTTCCAGCAAACTCAAAACACTTGATGGATGGTTACGCAACCGCTTACGATACTGTATATGGCATGACTGGAAGAAACCTGAACGGAAAAGAAAAAATCTGATTCGCTTAGGAATCAACCCAGATAAGGCGTATGCATGGAGTCGAACGAGAAAAGGAGGGTGGAGTGTAGCACAAAGTCCAATCTTAAATACGACCATAACATTAAAACGGTTGAAAAAGAGAGGGTATGAATCAATGCAGGATTATTTCTCTAAAGTAGTTCCACAATTTAATGAACCGCTGTATACGAGAACCGTGCGTACAGTGGTGTGAGAGGCGAACTCCGTCAGTATTTACTGGTGGAGCCGTCTACTCGATTATGCGTTCGTTGTTTTTTTTCGTGTCGTGTCGTGTTGCGTTGTTCAAGCAGAATTCGCTTACCATTCTGTATTGGGGTCTTCATTCCCTCTATTAATTGTTGACTGAATATGAAGATTGTCAATTGTCCACTTGTCTGATTCCTTCTCAACTGCATCATTATATTGATTTATCAATTTAATGAGTTCGGCAAAATGTTTCTGAAAATTCTCTTTCTTAACAAGTTTTAAAGTGTCGTCTACTGAAGTACCCAAATCTTTAAAATTTTTCATTATTCTAAATACATTGTAAAGATAAGCTCTACTCCCAAAATGTTCAAGCAATTGTAGGTCTTTGTTTGATAATCTTGAGCCGTATGTTGAGATAATTCTTTGAAATTTATCCTTAACCTCCTCTGTTGTTTTGTAGAAGTAGTCAAAGCTTATTTTATGGCTTAATTCGGTAGCAAATTTAAACTCACAAACCTTTTCATAAAACTTGTCTGATTTAAAAAAGCTCTCTATATCATTAAATTCGTTTAGTTCGTTAACAATCCATTTGTCAGAGGCGGGGCAATATACTCTAAACCAAATATTGCAATAAAGATGAATTGGTTCTTTGCAAGATTTCAGTGCAAACTTTCTATTTAGTTCTGCAATTCTTTCTTCTACAAATTTGTAAGTTCGTTCTATTAGCAAAACGGCAATAAGCGTTACACCTATTTCCACTCTTAAATGTTCTAAATACACTTTATATTCCTGTGGAATCGTTTCGGCATTAGTATATAATAGCGAAATGAAAAAAGTAATAAGAGAGAAATAAATAATAATTTCTGCTTTCTTTTTTAGTTCAGACGATGATGGTATCATTATTATTAGCATAATAACTTCTAATACGCCCCATATAAGTATTGGAGAGAATGAACATAAATTTGAAATACATAATTCAATCATTTTTCTTTTGGCTTTAAATTGTTTCTTAAAGTTTAATTCGTTGCGTTCGGTTCGTTACGCGCGTTCTCACAATGACGCATAACTTGTTTATACCCACGGTTTTTCAAGGCAAAACTAGGTAAAATATTCCAATTTTGGTTGGCTTTCCCCGGTTTTTGATTTTAGGAACCGTATTTTATTTTTCATTTTCCTTTGGTAGAAATTTTATAGTTTTTAGTAAAAAGTCGAAATGTGAATTCAAAAAACGAATTGCTTTTCTTTTTTTATAAGCTTACGCCCAACAATAGGATAGGTGCGGAGCAAAATTTTAGCTCTTTTACTTGCGTTGGTTTTGCGGTGGCTTGTGCGAGCAAGTAAATGTGCTAAAATGTGTGCTGGCATTTTATTCTTTGTTTTTAAAAGTGCGTTGGCAAAAAAACAAAATTTTCTTTTTGCGTGGTCGGGGCGTGTCGGGTTGAATTGCGCTTTCCTGTCTGCTGTATCAGTTTATTATAGGGTTCTTTCCTTTTTTTCCTTACGCCTTGTGCCTAACGAGCGGCTAGTTGGCTTTGCGGGTTTACGAAGAAGTATTTGTCCGCAAGGATAAATGCTTATTTGAAAATTTGCTGCTCAAATGTACTAAAATGCC
>CAISYK010000401.1 GCA_903889605.1 uncultured Bacteroidota bacterium | reverse complement strand
TTTTGCATCATACACTTTACCTTTAACATAAGTTATTTTATCTGGTCGAACAGCATCATATAACTCAAACTGGTACAAATCCAATCCTCCAAAGCCTCCTTCACGGCTTGAAGCAAAGTAAGCCAAGTTGCCGGCACCATTAACCAATAAACTATTTTCATCATTATATGTATTAATCGGATATCCCAAATTTACAGGAGTTCCCCATTCGCCATTGTCATTTTTCCGGACCACATAAATATCAAGTTTGCCCATACCAACATGTCCGTTTGAACTGAAATAAAGTGTTTTACCATCAGGGTGAATAAAAACAGACTCTTCTTTACCGGCAGTATTTATTTGTCTGCCAATATTTACAGGCATTCCCCAGCTGCCATCATCTTTTAAAGTGGAATACCAAATATCAGCATCTCCAAATCCTCCGGGGCGGTTACTCACAAAATATAATGTTTTTCCATCGGCAGAAAATGAAGGCTGAGACTCCCAATATTTGCTGTTTATTACAGGACCGGCATTATACGGGCGCGACCAATTGCTTCCCGCTTTTTGAGAATAAAAAATATCGCAGCTGCCGTACCCTTTACGATTGGGGCCATAAGCACCATCCATTTCGGCACAAGCAATAAAAAATAATATTTGACCATCTGCTGAAATACTTGGTGCGCCTTCATTACCAGAGGTATTAATGCCATCGCCGAGAAGTACTGAAGGAGACCAGACACCATCAGTTTTTTTACTCATTAAAAAATCTTCCTGCATGGGTGCTATATCAGTACGATTATTCCTGGTATACAAAAAAGTTTGATCATCAGCAGTAATGGCTGGGAAATACTCATCCAAATTGGAGTTTATTGCGGCGCCCATATTTTTGGGATCAAACGGAACCGGGTTTTTCAATGCTTCAACAGCGAAATTGCAATTAGCCAATTGGTTTTCAGCTAAATCCTTTGAATCTGGATTGAGGTTTTTATTTTTTAAAAAAGTTTCGTAATCCTTTTTTGCATCAGAATATTTACCAATAGACACTTCAACATTCGCAAGAAGGAAATATGCTTTCTTATCAAATGTTGGATTAATCTCAAGTGCTTTTACATACTCATTTAGGGCTTCCTGAAGTTTATTTTTTTCCGTATAAATTTGAGCTAATAAGAAATGCGGCTCAATAAAAGCAGGATCTTTTTCAATTGCTTTAATTAATTCTTCTTGTGCTTTTTCATCATTACGGGCATTGTAACTTTTTAAAGCACTTTCGAATAATGCAATTGCTTTTTTATTTTTTGATGTATACACTCCCGGAGGCATTTGAGCCTTACAAGATATTATTGTAATAAATACAATTGCGGTTATAAATAACTTTTTCATATTAATATTTTTATTCAATTATTGATCAATTCTAAATTATGGAATATTCATATACTTGTGCGACTGAAGTGATACATTCCATTTTGGATTTGCCATAACATATTCTACAATAAAAGGCATCATTTCTTTTACTTTGCTCCATTCCGGCTGAAGAAATAATTTACATTCGCTGGATACATGCTGTGCATTATATTCAGCCCATTCAAAATCATTTTTATTGTGCACAATTACTTTTAATTCATTTGCCTTTGCAAAATTAGTCTGTAAAGGCGGACTTGTTTTTTTTGGTGAAAGACATACCCAGTCCCATGTTCCTGTGAGCAAATATGCTCCTGATGTTTCAATGAAAGTTTGAAATCCCCTTTTTTTAAACTGTTTAGTGATATATTCTAAATTATAAATACTTGGTTCGCCTCCCGTTACCACAACAGCTTTTGAAGGAAATTTACAAGCATTTTCCACAACTGCATCTACTGCAGCTGCAGGGTGCAAAGCCGCATCCCAGCTTTCTTTCACGTCACACCAATGACAGCCAACATCACAGCCGCCAACACGTATAAAATAAGCAGGTTTACCAGAATGAAAACCTTCACCCTGAATGGTATAAAACTCCTCCATCAAAGGCAATTCCAGGCCTTGCTCCAGTAATGTAATATTATTTTCTTTTGTTCCCATTTGTATTCCGCCTCTGGCAGGGTTTCATACCCTGTTATGGGTATTTACCTCATTTAAAATTCTAATTTACACTCCATTAATTTATTTAATTTTGTTTCCAATAATATTATAGAGCGCTTGGATGGTTTGAAACCCGCTCATGGGAATTTCAAATCGTTAATATTAAAAGTTTAAAGTCAAGAGGGTCAAATTGTTCTTTCAAATCAGCGATTAATTGTTTACCGGAAATTAAATAATACGGCGCTAAATTATCGTAACGCTCCTGCAATGAACCTTCAGGGAAGAATTTATTTTTCAATTTTTTAATCTGATTAATACTTGTTTCCTGTTTTTGTTTTTCTGAACGAACTAATTTACTTTCAATATTTTTTACCGCATTCAATACTTTTTGAAGTTCCGCTTCTACACTTCCCTTTAAGGTTATATCAACTGCTGTCGCTTTTATAGAAATATCAGCAAAAACATTAGTAAGCTCATCCTTTTGTAATGTTAATGAAAGTTCTGATCCTGCATTTTTGCTTACAAATTCTTTAGTCAATAGTTCTGTATCCTTAAATAGATCAGTAATTGTAAATCCTAGTTTTTGTATTTGGCTGTTTGATTTTTCATCAGTAAGCATAGCAAAATTACGAGGTATCAAAACGGGGAAATTGATTTTATGATGGTCAAACATCTCCTTGAATTCCAACCAGTATGCGATTTCCCCAGGACCGCCGATATATGCCAGATTGGGTAATATTTTTTGCTGATAAACTGGCCGTAATACTACATTTGGACTAAAACGTTCTGGAGACAATTTTAGTTCATTAATCATTGTTTCTTTTGTAAAAGAGATTGACGTGTTAAGAACATTATAAACATCCCGCTTGTCATCTTCAAGGCTTGAATTATAAACATGTTCGATACGTTCACGCAAATTATCAATCATGTAAAAACAATTGATCTCACGAGGATTTACCTGGACTTTTAATCCATTTTTATCAAATTCCGAAATAGTTTGATTTACTAATTTGTAATTTGTATTATTAAAAATATCATCTTTAATGATATCAGAAATTTCGCATTTCAATCGTGCATCATTTCCATCCAAAGTCACCAAACCATACTCAGCAAAAATTTTGTGAACTAAATAACGGGTAGCATCTGCAAGGTTCCTGTGTTTTAAATAAGCATCCTTATAAAGCTGAATTAATTCGTTTGAATTTTCCGACTCACCGAAAATGTTTTTTAATTCATCAATTACCGCTGCAATTGAATCCGTCTTTAAATTACCAACCGCACCTTTTGCTTCTGAATTAATCCAGGATATTTTTTTTCCATATAAATTAATACTTCGAATCTCTTCAAAATCATGGTCTTCGCTTGCCATCCAATACACAGGCACAAAATTAAAATCAGGGTAGTTTTTTTTTAATATTTCAGCGAGATTTATTGTGGAAATTATTTTATAAATAAAATACAGCGGACCCGTAAAAAGGCATAGCTGATGACCTGTACAAACAGTGAATGTATTTTTATTAAGCAGAAGATCAATATTTTTTTGCTGCAATGCGCAATCTGAAATTTCCGAATACTGTTCCTTCAAAACCGTAACCAGTAATGATCGGTTTGTCGTTTCTTTCAATTTGTCATCAATGACTTGCTTAAAAGAGTCGATTTTAGGCTCATACGAATAAAACTTCCGCAAAACTTTATCTCCATTAATATAATCAAGGAATAATTTTGAAAATTGGCCAGCTTCGGTTAATGATATTTTTTGTTTTTTTATGATCATAATCAGAATACAAAGGTAATATAATAACAGTCTGCAGCTAAAACCACGCATTTATATATAACCTTACGCTGAACCGCAAAACCGCAAAATATTTAAAATTATATTACGTAATCATTTTCTTCTGCATCTTTTTGCCAATTATGTTAATGGAAACAAATTCCAAATGACACATTTTTCAGAATAAATAAATACTTTTTCAGAACAAAGAACATAAATGACAATAAAAAAGAATGTAATTTTATACCGCCTAAATGACCCGCAATTATGGATAATTCAACAAGTGAAAAACATAGTCAGGAACATAAAAATCCCTGGACTACTTTAAAATCGGAAAAAATATATGACTCACCATGGGTTAGTCTCACAAAACATGATGTATTAAACCCGAATGGAAATCCGGGGACATATTCTGTAGTTCATTTTAAAAATTTAGCTATTGGTATTTTACCGCTTGATAAAAATTATAATACATGGATAGTCGGACAATACCGTTATCCGATAAATCAATATACATGGGAAATTCCGGAAGGCGGAGGAAGACACGATGTACAGCCTTTGATTTCAGCTAAACGGGAATTGCTTGAAGAAACCGGAATTACTGCAAATAAATGGACCAAAATTCAAGAAATGCATTTGAGTAATTCTGCAAGCGATGAATTTTGTATTTTATATGTCGCCCAGGACTTAAGTTTTGGAGAATCTGAGCCTGAAGATGATGAACAATTAGAAGTTCGTAAAATTCATTTTAATGATCTATATAAAATGGTTGAATCAGGTGAGATTACCGATAGTTTAACTGTTACTATTGTTCTAAAAGCAAAATTATTTATGTTAGAAGGGAAAATCTAAATTCATCTTTAAATATGTTATTTATAATTTATCGAGGAATCTTGACAAAGATGAATTATAAAAATCTAAATTTATAAATAAA
>CAISYK010000400.1 GCA_903889605.1 uncultured Bacteroidota bacterium | reverse complement strand
TATATAGTTTTACTTCCTTCTTTTTAATTGATGAAGATGATTATTGTAATGATGACTTTTTAAAGGTTTATGAAAAAACTATCCAGGTCAAAAAGGAAGCAAATACAACTACAACTTTCGACTTTACCACAATACTTACACCCAATGGCGATCATTTTGATAGCAACGCATTATTAGCGGACGGATATATACTTTCTTATGTCGGATTATAGTACTCTTGACCATGCGAAACATAATGAGGATGTTTGCACACATTTAGCGGAAAATACAAAATACAGTGATTGGATCATTACTACTGCCTTTTATTCTGCAATGCATTATATGAGATATAATCTATTTCCTCTAACTACTAAAAAAAATGGTGTTGATGTTAAAGCAAATGATTTTGATCATTATTGTTTAGTTATGGATCAAGTTGGTAGAAAGCATAATGTTTTAAGGAAATTGGTAGAGGAAAAAGCCCCTTCTGATATTGCAGCAGCATATAACCAAATGCTTGATAGTTCATGGACAGCTCGGTATAGTCGATATAAGTTTTCGGAAAAAGTCGCTAAGCTGGCAAAAAAAAGGTTGACAGCGATAAAAAACCATGCTTTAAGAGAGAATGCTGAAGCGAGTAAAGTTTCCTGCTAATTTTCCCCAACAATTTACTAAACTTAGTCATCTGATTTTTTTACACTTAATTTCCCTATTGATCCCTTAATTTCAGTTTAGAGGGCGGTTTTTGTGCAAATCTTGTGCAAATGAAAAAAGGTTTCAAACTTGAATCGTTTGAAACCTTTGATTTTATTGGTGGGAGCTACTGGGTTCGAACCAGTGACCCTCTGCTTGTAAGGCAGATGCTCTGAACCAGCTGAGCTAAGCTCCCTAAATTTCCGTTTATTGCTAATCGGGGTGCAAATATATATAATATTTTATAATCTGTACAATTTTTTTTATTTTTTTCATCAAACAACTTCTGCCACGGTAAATGTACTGCCTCCAACAAACACTAAATCAGCTGTTAGTGCATTTTTTTGGGCCGAAATAAGAGCGTTTGCAACCGAACCGCAGTTCTCGCCAATCAACCCGGCAGTTTTTGCTTGTTTTGCAAGATCCTCGGCATTTAAAGCACGCGGAATATTTGCCTGGCAAAAATAATACCTTGCTTCTATAGGAAGAAGCGAAAGAATTTTAGAAATATCCTTATCGTTCACCATGCCCAGTACAAAATGAAGGTTACTGTGAGGTGTAAGACTAATTTGCTTCAGCACCTCTTTTATTCCAGCTTCATTATGTCCCGTATCGGCAATTACCAGTGGCTTAAGCGATAGTATCTGCCAGCGGCCTAACAATCCCGTTTGCTTCACAACATTATTTATCCCTTTGCGGATATTTGTTTCTGATATATTGAAGCCTTTAGAATTTAATATTTCTACAGCACATAAAACAGCTGGGACATTTTTTTGCTGATATAATCCTAATAATTCCGACTCTAAATTTAAATATCCTGTTACTGATTCATTAAATTCCTTTGAAAAAGAAGACAGGTTCAGTTGCTGCTTCTTTTCAATACCCATAGACAATAACAACTTGCCATTATCAATATGATGAATATTTACGGCTTTATAAATTTCATCTGCAAAAACAATTGCTGCATTATTTTGTTTTGCTTTTTCAAGAAACGTTTTTTTTGTTTCTATTTGTATTTCGCCAATAATTACGGGCGTTTCAGGCTTAATGATTCCCGCCTTTTCGGCAGCAATTTTTTCAAGTGTATCGCCGAGTATGGCAGTATGATCAAAACTAATATTTGTAATAATAGATAATT
>CAISYK010000399.1 GCA_903889605.1 uncultured Bacteroidota bacterium | reverse complement strand
CACCATCTTCCTTTGTTTATTAAATCGCAAACATTAGCAGCGGATAAAACGAAACAAACCTGTAAGGATACTAATTACTTTGTTCGCAAAAAATTTGTTTATTGTGATAGTATGCAGCCAGTAAGTTTAATATTTAAGAATGGAAAGCTTTATGAAAGAAAAAAGCATAATTACGAAAGTGAAGATATATTAGCTAAGTGTAAAACGGATTGGTCGGATGCAAAATATTTTATTTTCACAACAAAATCAGGTAAAAAAATAGAAGAAGGTTTTTATTCGGGAATATGGGAGATGACGTTTTGTAAAGGAGAATATAAGGCCTACTACAAAAAGGGGAATATAAAAATTATTGGTCATTATCGTAACGGCTATAAAACTGATTTATGGAAATATTACGAAGAATCCGGCAAGCTAAAAAAGGAAGAGTATTATGATGAAAAAGGGAAATTACTCTCCACAAAAAAGCATTAAAATGGATGTCAATGGTAAACAAAACCAAGAACAATGAAACTTTATAAAAGACTATTTCTTTTTTTTATTATTTGTTCCTCGTCAGCCGATGGGCAGATAATTAATCAAACAAAGATTGATTCATCCTGGATTGAAAAAGACAGTATGTATTATTGCAGAGTGTTTTCCGATCAGAATAATATTACTATCAAAGAATGTTATTCGATGAAAGATTCTTCAATATTATATATTGAAACTTATGTTGACAAAAAACTAACTGGAATTCGTAATGAATATTACAGCACCGGTATACTCAAAAGGCATGAAGTATTTTTGCAGGGAAAAATTATTGGTCAGTTTTTAGAGTATAATGAAAATGGAACATTACTTATTAAAGGTTCTTTTGCTGAAGGAGATAATGGAGATAATAAAGAAGAATATTGCGGGGAAATTTTAATTGTAAGCCAGGATAATCCAGGAGTTGGAACGGACTGTTGCTATTGCTTTTCCTCGCCTAGACAAGGGAAATGGACATATTACAGTGATAGTGGAAAGAAATATTCAGAAGGTTATTATAAAGACAACAAACGTATTGGCGAATGGCTGATATATGACATTTACACAGGTAAAATAGAAGAAAAGAAAGATTATGGGAATGGAGAAAAATAAGTTGTCCTATTATTTAGGCTTTAAAAGATAAGCCTGTTTCACAATGCTGTATTTCCCCCCCCAATGTGAATAAAATAAACTAAGCATAAAACAATAATGTATGTTCAAGACGACTTTTACTTCTTTCCGTTTTCTATTTGTGCTTATTCTTTTTTTAATAAGCTGCACAACACAATCCGTTTCAAATAAAACTTCCATTGCAATTGAACTGTATAATGGAAAAGACCTCAAACTTACTATACCACCAATTTTGAGACATCGAATGAATCTTGAATATTCTGATTATAGCGGCAGCAACTACATAAATATTTTTAATAAGTATACTTCTATTTACAAAAATGACACAATAGATATTACAATACAAACAGCAGCAAAAGAAATAGAAGAAATAAATTGTGAGAAAAAAAAAAGATTCTCTAACAGCTGATTGGGCGGAGCAAAAAATTAGAGCTGAGAATAGATTTGCAAAATCATTTTCATCTGAAATTATTTATAGAAACAATATTAAGCTGATTTGCACTTATTATAATTCAGGCTGCAATGTAAACGGATTTATAAATAACGATGTCTTTAGAATTGATATCAGGCATTGTAAGGATGAAAAATTAAATAAAGAAATAATCGAATCTTTGACCATTGAATAGCCGCATTCATCTCAGGATATCAAAATAAAATAGTGTTTGCTTTTTATCGTATCAGACAGGATTATGGAAACTATTACTGCTCCTAATAGAGTAAATGGCTTTAAGCTTATTTACTGAGTGCTTCAGATTATTATGCATTTGAGTCCCACAATATGTGTTCTACTTGTAATTAAAAATATTAGCTTTGCTTATAAACATTTCATCATTGAAGTATAACAGCATTAAAATATAATAATGATAAAATTCTACAAATCAATTATCCTTTTTGCCCTGCTTCTATTTAAATTAACAGAGACTTCTGCTCAATTCAGCATGAGCATACGCGAGAACCTTGTGAATAAAGATATAAGCACTTTCTGGAACATAAATATTGCCTATATCGGTACTAAAGAAAATGAGGAACTGCAGCTAAAATTATCACTGCTCAATGATAATGATAAAATTATTTACGAAGTATTGTCGCCTTACCTGCTGCTGAATAATAAAGAAGTAAGGTCGTTGAATACCGGATTTACAATAGCACAGACAATTACCAACGAGATGAAAACAAGTTTCCTCCCAGATGGTAAATATGAAGTTGTTTACCGCGAAAACAAAAGCAACAAATTGCTGAGACAACGACAGTTTACAGTGAACGGCGAAAATGTAACCTTCAACAATCAGGCAGATTCTGGAAAATTTGACGTAAAAAAATGGATCAATACTACAGGCTCAGCGAGGCTTACCGCAGCTTTTAATAATCCGCAGGGTCTTAAATCCGAGCAGAAAGATTTTTACAGCCTTCTTGAGTTTAACCCTACAGTTATTCTTGCAGGGCAAATTCCTATATCTGCTTCTGTACTTTTATCAACCGAACAAAATGCTCAAAGACAACCCATGAACCAGGTTTCAATCAATTTCGATTACAACTATTTCAGGACATTACTTGAGCAGAAAGCGATGGCTAAGTTAGATGAAATGAAAACGGGGCAAGGGCTTGGTGATATGGAAAAGCTCAAACAGAATTACATTATAGAAAAGAATAAAGGATATCTTGCATTAAAGTCAAAACTTTCATCGCCTGAAGCCAAAGAACAATTGGCAAAAGCAGACGAATATAATTCTTTGAAAAAACAATCGACAAACCTCGAAAAAGAAATTGACAAAGGAAAGTTGAATGAATTGAAAACAAAATATGGCGTAACAACAATGGATGATTTGGAAACAAAAAAAGATCAGATGCCACTGAAAGATTATAACGAGTTGAAATTCCAGATGACCACAACCGACGCTTTTGCCGGTGCACAAGAGCAAATGAAAAAACTCGAAGGCGCAAAAAATAATGCTGAAAAATTGGAGAAGCAAAAAGAAAAACTCGATAAAATTGAAAACACCGACTATATGCAGATAATGCGCGACCCAAAATACAACAAGGAAATCTTGAATAAACTGGGGCTTAACAATTCAATAACAAAAATATTCGGCGGTCTCAAAAGTTTTAATGTTGGAACATCATATCCATTATACACCGAATTAACTATGAACGGTGTAAGGTCAAACGGCTTCAACATTGAGTTAAACACCGGTATTGCTTATCTGGCTTTTACTAAAGGAACCATACGAAATCCGCGTTATGATACAGCAATGAATACTTATGAATTTAAACAGGAACTTACCGCAGGCCGTTTGGGAATTGGGAAAAAAAATGCGTCACACTTAATCCTTTCATATATTAATACTGCGGAACAAGGTAATGCATTTACAGCTCCAATAGATTCTGCTGTATTTAATCCCGGAAGCAACCTGGTTGCAGGCGCTGACCTGCAGATAAGTTTGCTGAAAAACAAATTTGTAACACAGGCTGAGTTCAATAACTCTTATACAACTTCAGATATCCATGCTCCCGGTATGCCTGATAATGCCAAAGGAACTGATCAAATGTCGAAATTGCAATCTCAAATGACACAAATATTATCCAAAGTAAATTATAAACCTAATGTGTCAACACGCATGGATTATGCATATTCTGTTAAATCAGAAATAAATTTATTTGGAGACAATACTGTTATGAGCGGTTCATACAGCTATATCGCACCTGGTTATACTTCTTATACAGCCCCTTACCTGATGACTGATATTCTAAAATATGAAGGTAAATTAAATCAGTCATTTTGGAAGAAACGAATAGCTGTCGGAGGGTTCTATAAGTATATGACCGATGATCTGTTTAATTCAAAAAGCTTTAAAACCACAATTAGCGGTTATGGTGCCGAAGCCAGCATTAACCTGCCTAAACTGCCTTCAATATGGGCAAAATATTTACCTGTGAACCAGATAAGTGATTTTACCATTTCTGGACAAGTAGGGAAATTGGCAAGTAATATGACCATGGCAGGATCATCTTATAATTTTAACTTTTCGAAGGTCAGCTGCAGCAGTCAATTTATATTTACACAGTATGATATTAGAGATCAGTTCTGGGGTTCAAATATACAAATGTATACCTATATGCTCATCCATAATATGGCGTTTGCAAATGGTATGACCATTGGTGTTAATGGATTTTACAACGCTTCCAAAGAAAAGAAATCTGTTGACCAGATGGGATATTCTCTAATGGAAACAAGTATTATTAAAAAGAAAGTGATAGCGGGTTTTGAGCTGCACTATTTACAGGAAGGAACTGCCGCTTCAAAAACAGGTGCAATGCTAAATGTCGGCTTCAAACTATTCAAAAACATCAATACCCAGCTGAAAGTTGCTTATAATGCAGTTTCCAGCCTTCAGTACGGAAACAGAACCGAAACTTTTGGTTACCTGGTTGTTAATGTAGTTTGGTAATTACTTTAAGCCAAAGATTCACACATTAATTAAATTATTTTTACTTGCATTCTGTTAATATGCGGCAAATATTTTTTTTAAAATTACTGCACTCTTATGGACTTACACTAATCATAACCATAAAATACTGTTGAAATATGAAAACAGATTACGAAACACTAAAAGACATTTGTTCACGCCGCAAAAGCGTAAGAAAGTACTCAGCAGAAAAGGTGTTGGATGAAGATATTGCTAAAATACTGGAAATAGCAAACAGCACGCCTTATGCATCCGGACAAGGGAAATGGGAAGTTCTTGTAATAAAAGATCCTGAAACATTAAAACAAATGGCCGATTGTGTAAAACAAAAGGTTGATGAATTGTTAGTAGATATCCGCGAAGACTTTAAGGAACATTTTTTAAATTATTCAAAAGGTTTTACTTTTTTCGACAAGGCTAATGTTGTTTTGGTTTTCACATTTCGTATTTCGCCCGTAGTCACTTCCCTGTTTGGTATTAATGCCTCCGAGGAGATAAAAAAATTCGAACGTGATAACTTCACAAAATCAATTTCATGTGCGGCAATGCTCGCCTGCTTAGCTGCTGAAAGTTTGGGACTGGGGGCCTGTTATATGACAGGGCCAATACTTGCTCAGGATTTAATTCTCCCAATAATCAAAGCCAAACCCGGACAAGAGATCGGGGCAGTAATTCCTATTGGATACAAATAAATATTGAGTTAAAAATAAATGCGGTTTAGTTAAGAATCTTAAAATAACAATACTTGTATTTTGCCTTTAAGATCAATGCCGCATAAATACTTTATTGCCTGATCATAAGTTTTTCCATGATTCAACAACTATATCCGAACCTGTATCACGCAGGATTGACATGAATTTGCAGGTTCATCACTTTTGTTTAAATTTGTGCTGCAAGCTGTAAGATACTTTTATTATTCTGCTCAAAAATCCAACAGCAAACAATTAACCATTAACAACCGACCATTATATGAGTATCGAAAACAAACTTAGAGAGCTGTTAATTCCTTGTTTTGGATTAAATACAATTGATGAAATCCAACCGCATCAAGCTTTAGTCAATGATTTAGGTGCTACAAGTATCGATTTTGTTGAAATTTCATACATAATAGAAAGTCATTTTGGAGTAATAATAAAAACCGATGAATTGATGATCGGCGGAACATCAATAAATCCGCACGAAATATTTGAAGAAGGCATCCTTACCGAAAAAGGTGCTGCTGTATTAAACGGAAGTGTAAATAGTACTAAATTTAAAGTTGGGCAAACCAGACGTGCATTGTATGAGTCCATTACTATTGCTGATTTAGCACATATAATAGAAATCAAAATGGCTGACAAAAAATAATTATGTTTAAAGGAAAAAATGTACTGATAACAGGAGGTACTGGCTTCATTGGCAGTGAAATATGCCGTTTATTCAAAGAATATAACGCAAATGTGATATTCACATATAATAAAAATGAAGTCAAAGCGCAAAAGCTGAGTGAGGAAATTGATTGTATATCAATCCCTGTCGACTTGGGAGATGTAAACGATATAAAATCTAAAATTGAAAAATTATATAATGAAATTGACAGCATTGATGTATTGGTAAACAATGCGGCAATAAGTCAGATACTTCCTTTATCGATGCTGGATGAAGAAGATGTGGATGCCGTTATGGATATTAACCTTAAAGGAACACTTTTCGTAACCAAAGCTGTTATCAGGGGGATGATACGCCACCGAAGCGGAGCTGTTGTTAATCTGGGTTCTATTGCCGGACACAGGATGCTCGATGTTCCCGTAACTTATGCCATGACAAAAGCCTCAATCAGCGGAATGACTGTTGCATTGGCGTCTGAATTTAAAAAATTCAAAATCAGGGTAAATTCTGTTGTGCCAGGTTTAATTGACGGCGGAGTTGCAACTGGAGTACCAGACGAATTGCGTGAAGATTTTATTAAACATTGTTTAACAGGCCGTGCAGGTACTGCCCGTGAAGTTGCGGAGGTCGTTTGCTTTCTTGCATCAGATAAAGCCAGTTATATTAACGGGCAGAATATTATGGTTGACGGCGGTATTTAATTTATTAACCAAATAAATCGGTTCCGAAAAATCTACTATTCCAACGAATTACAAATATTAATGCAGCGTTAGGGATTGCAGCGAAAATCCCGCCCCCTTCCACCTCACCCGTCCTAACGGACACCCCTCTCCATATGGAGAGGGGAAGGGGGTGAGGTAGAAAGGGAAACGCCCAAATAAAATTATTTTTAAAAAATAAAACTCTAAAACACCTTTATTTAACAAGAAAAACAATTCCAAACTTTAGTAAATAAAGTAGAATGATTACAACGCCGAATCTAAAAAACGAAATATACATTAACTCCACATTGGCTTATTGTACCGCCTGCAAAAAAACAGAGTTTGCACGTATTACAGCTAATAATGACGGCGTTTTTATGCAGCGAGTTTGCCCCGTTTCCATGCCCGAACCTGTAAAGCTGGCTTCCGATTATAAGTGGTATATGGAACGGACATCAAAACCTCAAAATATAAATAACATCGATTGCACACGCCTGTCGGAATTGGGATGCCCCAATGATTGCGGACTTTGCGAGTGGCATACCGCAAGTGTGAAGCTTCCGGTATTTTCAATTACAAATGACTGTAATTTGAATTGCCCGATTTGTTTTACTTATAACCGCAAGGATAAAAAATATTATAAAACACCTGAAGATACTCAGAAAATTCTGGATAAAGTTTTTGATAATAAAGAGAAACGCCAAATAATTAATCTTACAGGCGGTGAACCTAGTTTGCATCCTGATTTATTAGATATTTTGGCTCGCTGCAAAGCCAAAGGTATTGAACGAGTTACAATAGACTTTATATAAGTTAAGGTATTATTGTTTTCTTCTTTGCTTGACTCTAAAATTATGTAACCCACATCCTAATAAAATTAGCTGATCATGATTTTTATAGTTTTTTACTCTCAAT
>CAISYK010000398.1 GCA_903889605.1 uncultured Bacteroidota bacterium | reverse complement strand
TTATTAAACCGACTAATTTTTTTATATTTATTTTTTCCTCTTATGAAATTTAAAAATTTCATAAGAGGATTTTTATTTTGATATAAATCTAAAAACAAGGTTTCGGCGTTATTTCATTCCTTAATATATTTTAGTCCCTATTTTGCCCCTGCACACTTTCTCGACTCCGCCCGAAATGACTGCGACTGGTGACTTTGAGCTGAGTCGAGAAATGAGCTTGCCATTTATATTTGATTATTTCATAATTGGCTATGATATTATTTCATAAATATCAGGACAATTATTGAAACAATAAAAATCAATTCATTGGGAACAGTTCGTATTCATTGTCGTTTTGCGGTTTGTAAAATAATTTAATTCCCATTCATATTGTCTTCAGTTAAATACTTTATCCTACAAGTTTCTACAGTATCATGAATTATATTTATTGTAATATTTAGAATATCTCAAATTACAAAAAACGCCGATACTTATAAAAGTATCAGCGCTAAATTCTAAAATTCATAAACCATAATTAAGTTCACAATAAAAAATTTAAAATGAAAACTTTACTTCTATCTTTTTTTTTATTGATGTCAAACCTTATGATAAGCCAATCAATAAAAGTTTTATTTGATGCATCAAAAGCTGAATCAGCCGGCAACGCAGATTGGGTTATTGATGCCGATTCGCATAATATTGGTTATGGAAATGGACCGGCAGCCATTGGTTCCGGAAACGAATCAAATCCGCAGCGTTTTCCAACACCGGCTCAATCAGGAATAACAAACAGCACTTCAGAATCATATTGGAAGGGCTCACTATCTGCATGGGGAATAGACTGCGTAAAGCAAGGATATCAAGTAGAAACATTACCATACAATGTTCCAATAACATACGGAACATCCAATGTTCAGGATTTATCAAACTACAATGTTTTTGTTGTTGATGAACCCAATATCAGATTTACAACCGCAGAAAAAACTGCACTAATGAATTTTGTACAAAATGGAGGCGGCTTATTTATGGTCTCAGACCACTGTGTTTCCGACCGGAACAATGATGGTTGGGATTCGCCCCAGATTTGGAATGATTTTATGAAATATAACTCTGTACAAACCAACCCTTTCGGGATAACCTTTGACTCTGCAAACTTTTCTGAAACTTCTGCCAATATTCCAACGCTGCCCAACGACTCTTTGCTTCATGGACCAATGGGTAATGCAGCAGAAGTGATGTGGACAAATGGTACATCAATGACGTTATACCCTTCGCTGAATAATACAGTAAAAGGAATTGTTTATAAAACAGGCTCAGCTCATGGAAACACAGGCGTAATGGCGGCGTATGCCAGATATGGGAATGGTAAAGTCACGGCAATAGGCGACAGCTCACCAACCGACGATGGAACCGGTGACTCCAATGATGTATTGTATAATGGCTGGACCAATGACGCTAACGGGAATCATGAAAGACTGATTATGAATGCAACTATATGGTTAGCTGCTTCCAGCCCCTTAACGACAGGAATAGAATCAAGTATAAATATTAATTCAACAATACATATTTATCCAAATCCATTAACTACCTCAGCAACAATTGAAATTGAAACCGCCAAAAAAATTGATAATGCAACATTTAAAATCATAGATATTTTAGGCAATGAAGTCAAAACCATTGAAAACATTAATTCTAATAAATTTATTTTTGAAAAAGAGGAGTTAAAAAGCGGAATCTATTTTTTCAATTGTTCTGACAAAAAAAAAATAATAGGACAAGGTAAATTTATTATCAATTAGAAGAATAATTCTTTTAACACATTTTCTATATGGTCTTTTTTTTATAAATTTCAGTTGTCGATTTTTGACTTATTAAATATTCTGCATTGCCTTCCAGATAGCTTTATCTAAAGCTTTTTTAACAAATTCCTCCATCATAAACAGGATTAGGCGCAATAATAATTTCTTCCTTCAAATTATTTAATTGAGCGATATTTGCAATTTGTGTACAACGTACATTTGAAGGACTCTTTAAATCAAATCTCACTTTATACGTTTGCAAAATTAATGCGGCAGCATTTCTGATATACGCATTAATTCATCTGCTCCAAATCTTTACGCGAACCAAACAAATACGGCTGACAGTTTTTTTGTGAGGCTTCCTGTTTTTGCTCATTAGGAATGACTAATTTTGAAAAATAGGATAGAATTAAAAAAGACAAAATAACTCAGTATAATTTTACAAAAATTAATATAATGAAACTTCGCTTTTATACATACATTCTGTTAGTGTTTATAAGCTTAAACAATATCAACACCGTAAAATCACAAGCAATATTAAACAAAGACACCATTTTTAACATTACTAAAAATGTTAACGACAGCATAACTATTCACTATATCGGATGCAGCGGGTTTTTCATAAAGAAAGGAAACAATGTTGTTTTAATAGATCC
>CAISYK010000397.1 GCA_903889605.1 uncultured Bacteroidota bacterium | reverse complement strand
GATGAGCGACATTGAAAAAAGCCATGCTGAAGCTTTTGCAAGGAAAGAAAATATAAGCCTTGAAAATTTAATGCGGCCTTCATGGAGAGCAAAAATATTGAATACCATTGGTAAAATATTCGGATACGACTATGTTTTAGGAGTTTTAATGGATACTGAAAAAAGTATTTCTAACGCTATTATAAGCATTAAGGAAAAAAACAAACAAAAATTAACCGGCTCAGAAACTAATCACGTAAAAATACTTCGTTCGATCCTGGAAAATGAACAAAGGGTTACCGGAGCACAACTTTCAAAATTTGAAACCAGGCACCGCACAGTTGGAGGAAATGCTATCAGGGCAGCGGTATTGGGAGGGAACGACGGTTTGGTCTCCAACTTCAGTTTGGTTATGGGAATTGCAGGTGCAACTACCGGACAGCAGGGTTTATTATTAGCAGGACTTGCAGGCTTGTTAGCAGGTGCTCTGTCAATGGCCTTAGGAGAATGGATTTCAGTAAAAAGTTCGCAGGAATTATACGAAAATCAAATGCAGATTGAGATGGAGGAGCTGGAAAATAATCCGGAAGGGGAAATGAGAGAATTGGCGCTTATTTATTCAGCAAAAGGTATTCCTGAAGAACAGGCTTTTCAAATGGCGCAGGATGTTATGAAAGACAAGAATCATGCACATGAAATTTTAGTAAAAGAAGAGTTAGGAATTAATGCTGAAGATTTAAAAGGATCTGCTGTTGAAGCTGCGGTTTACTCTTTTATATTATTTTCAATAGGTGCAGTGATACCTGTTTTACCTTTTATATTTACAAGCGGAATAAAGGCCATTATTCTCAGTGTTATTATGAGCGCATTCGGCCTTTTTATAATCGGGGCTGCCATTACATTGTTTACTGGGAAAAATGTCTGGTTTTCCGGATTGAGACAAGTTATATTTGGTTTAATAGCAGCTGCAATAACTTTTGGTATTGGCAAATTAATTGGAGCGGCTGTAACAGGATAAATGTTTTTCCATATCAAAAAATAGAATACTTATTTAATGAAATCATCGATTCTTTAACCAATAAAAAAGGCGGCAATCATTTTATGATGTGCCGCCTTTTTTTGTGAGCAATACTGGGCTCGAACCAGCGACCCCTACCTTGTCGAGGTAGTGCTCTGAACCAACTGAGCTAATTGCCCCTCTTTACAGGATTTAAGAATAAGCATATTTAAAAATGCCATTCATTTACCGAGCCAAAGTTAGGAATATTTAGTTAAAATTATGGATTGTTTTTTCCCTTTCTCTAAAGTGTTAATTCTTAATAATTCTGCCAATAAATGCGTTCAAATTTCCAAACGAATATATTTTATCCAGTTCCTTTATTAATAGCGAAGTTTTCCGCTGATTGAGAATGCTTTTTTCTTTTTGTAATTCAATTTCCTGATTGTTTAAGTCATAAGCAATGATCTTGCCTTGTACAAGCTGTTCCTGGATTAGACTGACATTTTCCTTGAAGAGATCAATGTTCTGAATAGAAAATGAAACTTGGGAATTCAGATAATTAATATCCTCAGCAAGCTGAAGTTTTTCTTTATTCAACCTGTTCTGTTCTTCATCAATTTTGTATTTAATTCCTTCGGATTGTTTTTGGAATTGGTCG
>CAISYK010000396.1 GCA_903889605.1 uncultured Bacteroidota bacterium | reverse complement strand
TTAAGTTTATTTAATATGCTTTCTAATTGGTCTAATTGCTTTCCGTTGTTATATTTGAAGCTTTTTATTGGCTCAGTGTTTTTTAATTGGTGGTTATTGGAAAAGCCATTGTATGCATTACTTGGTGAGTCTATAACTGATTCTTTCAAATGTTTTTTTAGCTGTTTTTCAAAAAAACCTTCAAATGCTCCTTCCAACACTTCGGACAATAACCGTTTCAATTCTGTCTCATCACTAAAATTTTTAATAAACTCCGCAGTTTCTTTACGTTGCTTTCTACTTATGGATGCACTTTTTGAAGCCTTTTGAATTTTCATTTACTTTTTTTTATTTAATGCTAAAATTTCGTTCAGTTGTTTTTTACTGAGAGTTGGAGGGAGTGGTTTTTTTTTAGCATTTAAAATTTTAGGTTCGTTTTCCTGAAACCACTTTTCTATTATTGAATTTGGGTAAATATGAATTTTTCTATTCCCAATTTTAACGAAATAATATTGCGTATTTGTTCTTTTACAAATATTGGTGAGCTGAAGCCCCCATCCCCGATACAATATAGAATCATAAATCTTGGTCAAAGGATGAAAATATAACGAATTATGATCTTTTAGTTTGGGAATTAGTAATTTTCCATTTCTTTCAATCTGATCTTTTTTTAATTCTATCGCTTCCATTTTTTCAGTATTATTCGTAATCCATTAATTTTTTCTTTGTTATTCCTAATCCATGAGCTAGAGCCTCCATTGTTAAAAGCGAGCAATTTATTTCACCTCGTTCAATTAAACCAACCGCATTTTTAGAAAGATCAGCGTTGAAATTCAAATCTTCTTGACTTAAGTCTTTTTCTAATCGCAGTTCACGCAAATGTTTGCCGAACTTTATTAGCGTTTTCTTTTCCTTCGTACTTATTTTTTTTATCACGGTGCTAAAGTCCACCGAAAACGAAAATATATCCACCCTCTATGTGTGGTATTAATTTAAAATCATTAATATTGCAATTGAGAATTTCACGAAGTGTGACAAACTAAAATAAACCTTAACAAAATTAAAGGTAGTATTAAATGTTTAAGAAGTCCTGAATAGGCACTTCCAAGCCTTTGGAAATTTTATGGAGGGTTGTTAAGGTAATGTTTGAGCCTTTGGTGGTGAGTTTAACAAGGTTTGATTTTTCAATGTTGGTTCTATAAGATAACTCTTGGAAAGAAATGTTTTGCTCTTTCCTGATTCGATTAATTCTTTGACCTACTGCTTTTAGGAATTTTTTCTCGTCCGAGTTCCTCATAAGTCAATATTCCAACTTTCTATTAAAAAAAACGGTGTTTTATAAGCCACCGATTGAGAAAAAATGATTATTATTGGGAAATAGAGTTTTGACGAATCGTCATACTATCCAAAATTTAATAATGATAAATCATCTCAAAAAACAATGTATTATTAGACAAAGCGGATTAAATCTTGAAAACATTTACACTGAAATTTGCCCCAAAATGAATTTGAATTTAATCTTGCTAAACCTTCAAACTCTTTAAAAAATCATAATTATGAAAAATAAAATAACCGTAATTTCCATTTTTTTATTTTTTTCTTGTTCAATAAATGCGCAAGAAAATACTCAAGAAAAACAAGAAAGACTCACTAGGGCAAAGTGTCTGGTCAAAACTATAATAACCAACCATGCTGATTACTTCTATGATGGAACACAACTACAACTGGAAACGCCATATATGTCAACTAAGAATATTTGTGATAAAACTGGAAACTTCATAGTTGTAAAAACTTACAACAAAAGGGGGACAATTGAAACTTGGACTTCCTTTGAATATGAGAAACCTGGGTTAATTAAATACACGGCTGTGCATAATACAGATGGAACTATCAATGTGAAGGGTAAAAATAAAAATTATTATGACAATTTAGGAAGGTTATCTGAGGCTGTTACAATTATTGATGACACTACTTTTATTGGTAAGACGCTATTTACATATGATAATAATGGTAATATGGTAAGGTCATATTTTTATGAGCCATTCCCAAATGACAAGGCACTCAATAGCCCGGCACGTGTAATGTCTTCAGAAATACATGATTATGACAATAAAGGTCGAACATCAGAAATAGTAAGCCATGTAGAAGAATCAAGTTCTGACCAAACGACAACTTTTAAATATGGAGAAAATGGAATTGTTTCTGAAAAAAATGAAAATGGATACACCGGCGTCTATACCTACTCTGCTAATGGGCTTTGCGCATCAATCAAATACTATAACGTAGATAATGCTCCGGTATATGTGGTAAAATATACTTATGAATATTTTAGCAAATAATTTCATTTTATGTCGAATTAATAAAAATCATTTGTCAGGAAAACAGGAGTCCTCGGTCACCAATTAAAAGACAATTAACTTCTAAACACAAATTAATATGAATGTATATCAATGTGACCATTGCGGCAACATTGTCGAAGCTCAATCGCAGCAAATTTCGGGGGGACCTAAATGTATTATGGCAACTCATGGTTGGAAAATATTGGGTGAAGTCGGACCCAATAAATGGAATTGTGAGCACTGCGGTGTAACTGTAAAAACGTTGGAAATACCAAGTAGCAGTAATGGGAGATGCACCAAAGAAGGTAATAGCACCATTCACCACAAATGGAAATTAGTTGGTGGGTTGCAATCACCAAGAAGAGAAGAAAAGTATAGTTCGAAAAGTTCAAATTCAAAATCTGAAAGTTCAACCAAAAAATCATCTTCATTTTTAGACAAGCTAGGGATTGTAGGAACAATAATAAAAGTTATATGGTTCCCAATTAAGATTGTTTTGAAACTAGGTGACTGGTTGACGAGCGGTCGCTTATTTGACTGATATTATTTTTGATTCAATAAAGTTTAGATAGTAATTGGTTTTGTTTTAGAATTCAAATGGTCAGTTGTACCAGATCTTCGATAGGAACACTAAAGATTGTAAAATCTTAAAAAACAAAGTAAAATGAAAAAATCAAACACCTTTCTTACCGGAGTTGTCTTTACAGCCTTAATTTTTCAACTATTAACTTTTGACTGCACTGCTCAATATACCAAGTTGATTAATTTCACAGGCATTGCAAACGGAAGTCGCCCACGTGGCGATCTTTTTTCTGACGGAACCTTTTTGTATGGAATGACATCTACGGGTGGCACAAAAGATAGTGGAACCGTCTTCAAAATAATGCCTGATGGAACGGGATACGCCAAATTGCTTGATTTTACTTTTGCAAAAGGATGGAATCCTTTTGGTTCCCTAATTTCTGACGGAAATTTTCTGTATGGAATGACAACCAGCGGTGGTACAAATAATAGTGGAGTAATTTTTAAAATAATGCCTGATGGAACGGGCTATGCCAAACTGCATGATTTTGGAATCGATACATACCAACCTCTGGGTGCATTAATTTCTGACGGAATTTTTCTGTATGGAATGGCAAGTGGTGGCGGCACAAATGGTGGCGGAGTTATTTTTAAAATAAAGCCTGATGGAACTGGTTATTCCAAACTGCACGATTTTGGAGGTAGTGCAGATGGAGTCGAACCTAGAGGTTCCCTTATTTCAGACGGAAATTTTCTGTATGGAATGACTAATTCAGGTGGCACTGGCAATTTGGGAATCATTTTTAAAATAAAGGCTGATGGAACGGGCTATGCCAAACTGTATGATTTTATATTTGGAGGCGTAGATGGAGGCCAGCCGTGTGGCTCTCTAATTTCTGTCGGAACTTATCTATATGGAATGACAAGCATTGGCGGCACAGGTAATGGTGGTGGAGTTATTTTTAAAATAAAGCCTGATGGAACAGGATATGCTAAACTGTTGAATTTTAATACTATAAACGGATACCATCCTTACGGCACGCTTGTAACAGATGGAACCTTTCTTTATGGAATGACAGAGGGATCAGGAAGTGGCATGAACGCTTATGGAAATATTTTTAGAATAAAGCCTGATGGAACAGGATATTCCCGCGTGCTCAAATTCTTAGGGGTTATAAACGGAAAAACTCCTGAAGGCTCTATTATTTCAGATGGAAACTTTCTATACGGGATGACACTTGCTGGAGGGACTGGAGGGACAAATACTGATGGAACAGTATTTAAGTTTAATTTATTATACGCTAACAACGTTAATCAAACACCTATTGTTTGCGCAGGTTATAGTGTAACCATTGGCACTCATACCCATATTTCAAGCGGAATTTATAATGATACATTAACTTCATACCAAGGCTGCGACAGCGCAGTTACCACTAATTTAACAGTCTTACCTTTTAATACATTCACTCAATCGCCCACTGTTTGTGCAGGACAAAGTTTAGCAGTTGGAAGTAATATTTATTCGACAAGCGGAAATCACAGCGACATACTAACTTCATTAGTCAATGGCTGTGACAGCACTGTAACAACTAATCTAACTGTGTTACCTGCAAATACATTCACTCAATCGCCCACTGTTTGTGCAGGGAATAGTATTATCGTTGGGGCTCATAATTATACTGTTAGCGCAACTTACAATGACACTATTACTTCATTTGTCAATGGTTGCGACAGCATTGTAACGACTCTTTTAACGATAAATTCGGTTGACACTTCTGTTTCCGTTTCAAATTTTACATTAACAGCAAACGCAACTGGTGCTGCCTATCAATGGCTAAATTGCAACAATGGAAATACACCAATTGCGGGGCAAACCAACCAAACTTTTACCGCAACGGCCAATGGAAATTATGCGGTAATTGTAACACATAATAGCTGTTCAGATACTTCGTCATGCTATAATATTACCAATATTGGTATCATTGAAAACAGTATTGGAAGCACCGCAACAATCTACCCCAATCCCTTTACTTCCCAAACTACCATAACATTTATGCAAGAACAAAAAAACACCATAATAAAAATAATGGATGAGATGGGTAAAGAAGTAAAATCATTGAACTTCACTGGCAAACAATTGACAATCGAAAAAGTGGAAATGTTACCGGGCACTTATTTCCTGCAATTGAATACCGAACAGGGGAGAGCAGTTCAAAAATTGATAATTCAGTAGCAGTCATTTGCTTTTCGTTAAAAATGAAGTGTTTGATTTTGTCAGAATCTTGAAATAATTTTCCTATTTAGGCTTATTGATAGATATTTTAAACAAATGAAATGAAGGCAAAAAAGAAGGTTCTTTTAAAAATGTTTAAAGAGGCCAATCCATTACTAATTGCACTATCACCCAAAATTATTATTGATGAAATATTAGAATCTGTTTCGAGTGATAATCCGGAAACCATCGTTTATGACCCGGCATTGCTACAAATAATGGTTAAGCATCCATTTATATTTGACAACAGGCTTGTTCCAGTCGAGTTTCAAGGGATTAAAGTTAGCAATGTTAAGACTGGTAAATTTCCGCTAGAGTTTCCTGAATCATTGACAGATATTCCATTAGAAGACTATTATAATCCTGAACGATACATTGCGTTTGTAAAAAGAAGTTTGTCAAGAATCAGAAAAAAACTTAACAGACCAGATTTGTCAGAAGTGGAGGCCTTAGACGCGCTCACCGGGGATTTTAAAAAGCACGTTGAATGGTGCAACCTTCTTTCCAAAGAACGCCCGCAACAAGAACTCATTTAAAACAGTCAGCGAACAAATCCTTTTTGCTCCAGTCATAGCCTTCTCTAATAGGGTTACTATATTTTCAAATTCAATAATAGTCTAATTGTTGTGTCATATTAAATATGACCGTTCGTCATATCCCCCAATTTCCATACGGCTTAAATCAATTTATTGATTTTTATATTGTCAAGTCCAGTTGGAATAATTCTTGAAAATTCAATTGAAGTAAAATTGAATTTAACGGATTTAACAATTTAAAAACTAAAGTTATGGAAACAGAAACGATTCAGGAATTAAAAAAAAGAGGGAGAAGGAAAAGCGGTTCAAAATTAGAAACGGAGCAGTATTCGAATTCTCCAACGTGTAATGAACAAGATGTTCTACCGGCGAATAATTCAGACAAATTCAAAGTAACGGATGACATCGTAAATTTGATGGAGGCAGAATTCGGAAACAGAACCAAAGAAAACCTTTTGGTCATTTATGACAATAGCATTAAGACTTTTAGGCCGGTCGAATTAAAAATAAATTTTGAAAACATGAACAAAGGTATCAGGAAGATGCGGTTAGCAATTATCCGGAAGAAAATGAATCCCAATGAGTATATCGTTAATGAGGAGATATTTTTAACTGTTGAATTTAAAATTAGTCAGTAGTTCTAAAACCAATATTTATGAAATTAAACAAGCTAACTAAAGAGCATGAACAAATAATAGCTAAAACAAAAGAAGACTGGTTGTCGCTGGCTTTTAATCGTAATTTGGAAGGAATCAACAGGCCGCTTTTTGAAGAAGGCATAAACTGGCTTTACCAAGATTTGCTAAATAAAGAGAACCCGAAAATAGTCTATTGCGATAGCTGGTTATCTTGTTTAATCGAAATTCATAATTATAAAACGGAGTATTCCAATAATGGATTAAGTTTGGAGCCAATAAGCAAATTAAGTCAACAAAGAATAAGGGTTTCAATAGGAAAGCCAGTCGACTTCATAATCAAAAATAAGGTCGACAAATCAGTATTTAAAATTGTTAACGCGCTAAAAACAGAGGTCGGAGGATATGTTGATGATTCTGTTTGGAAAACTGTTATGCTTGCCTCGTCAAGTTCAAATATAAATTTTAAAAGAAACGAATTTTCCGATTCTGCATTTATTGGTTGGGATAGTTATGGAACGACAGCTCTCTATGATTTCTTTGAACGCATAGGAATGCTCAATGATTATAACGTCAAACAGTACAGAAAGCTAAACCAATCCAATTGCTTCACACTTTACGAATTCAGTGATGTGGTATTTGCAATACAGCCGCCGATAGTAATAAAACGAAATGAAAATGGGGATTTACATGACTTGGAAAGCCCTTCAATAGAATATAGGGACGGGTTCTGCCACTATTTTATAAATGGCGTAGAAATGCCGGACTGGATTTTTAAGGGGTTTACCAAAGACGAATTTCTTGAAATAACTGATGAAGACATAAGGGCAGGGATGCGCGAAATAATTGAATCAAAAGGGGAAGACTCCATGTTAGAATTCTTAGGTTAATAAAAATAATTAAGGGTGCTCCATAATTATTGATTAGGGAGGTGCGAGAGGTGCAGGAGGTGTTTCGAGGAACCCCGTTTTTCGACCTTTAGTCGTGGGGGCAAAAACGCCCCTTCCCCAAACACCTCACACACCTAATGCACCTCAATCTATTAAAACGCTGTTTTAAATCTACCTATATTAGCTCCACGAAAATGTGAAGCAAAATGACCGCAAAAGGTTTTCAAAATAAAATGGTGAGTTATTTGGGAGAATATCAGGAACATCTCCAATTAATAAAAGCAAAAGGAAAGGCAGTCTCCTATTGTTCAGTTATTCACGAATTCATTAACTATCTTTACAATTATCATTGTGTCTCCGGAATTGGCCAGATTACGGTAAGTATGGCGAATTCAAAATTTCAAGCCGATTATAAAAGAAGAAATAGAGTGATTATTCCTAGCGAAACGATGAAGAAAATTTTGAAAGATTTTTTTATTTTCCTAAATGAAAAACAGGGGATTAAAAATGATAAGTTGATGAGGGGGTTAGCGAATTAATTAAAAACTTGTGATGCAACCTATTGTTAAATTAAAAATCTAAATCCAAAATCGACAGCATCATGGCTAAACCAAACAAAGAAAAAATGAGAAGTCTCAATCCGGAATTTATTGTTGCCTTGAAAGATGGAATATTAAATCCTTTTTTGGAAAGAGTAAAAAAAGATAAAACCCTATGCCTTGAGATTAGGGAGAATTACCTCAACATTTATTACAGAGGATGTAGTATTTCTAAAATAGAACAAAATAAGGATACGAACACATACACTTATTCATTTGACGAAAAGTATTTCAAAAAGGGAACCATTAGATTGCCCAATAAAAATATTTTAGAAATAGAGGCAGCAAAGGCTTGGGTAAATTGTGTTCCTATCTTAAAAAACATCATTGATATGTCTCCCAAAGGAGGCGAAAGAGAATTTCAGCAATTGGTTGTCAGGGAAAATAATGATGGTGACATTGGTAATAGTTCAGATTATTTTATTTGTGATATTGAATATGCTCTTGGCAAAGCCAGAGGACGATTTGATTTAATTGCCGTAAAATGGCGATCCAAAGGAGAAGAACGAAAGAAAAACAAAAACATAGGATTAGCATTCATTGAAATGAAATATGGAGATGGAGCTATTGGCGGGGAAGCAGGCATAAAAAAACACATCAGAGATTTTACACAGTTTTTAACAGAGAACTCTGATAAAATACTTGATGAAATGAAAAATATCTATAATACAAAAATAGAATTAGGATTAATGAGTGGTGGTAAGAAAAAAATCGAATCAATTCAGCGAATTGATAAATTAAACAAGCCTGAAATCATTCTTTTATTAGCAAACCATGATCCTGAAAAAAGTGGACTCAAAAAGATATTAAAAGAACTAAAAGATTCTAAAGAGTATGAAGAATTTTGTGAGGTAGCAGAATTAAAATTTTCAGTTTCTTCATTTATGGGCTATGGTCTTTATGAAGAAGGTCTTTATGATTTAGATACATTCCTTAGCCGTTTTGAAAAATTCCTAAAATGAAAATAATTGTCCATCGCGGTACTAATCAAGTTGGGGGCTCGTGTATAGAAGTTTGTACAAATGAAGCCCGCATCATTTTTGATGTTGGAGAGGAGCTGCCTGATAAATTTCAATCTGAAAGAGAAAAAAAATTATTAATTGTTGATGATTTATTTGTCAATTCTAAAACTTCCGACAGGAAAATTGATGCCATTATTATTTCACATAATCATGGCGACCACATTGGTTTAATTGATTTAACCAAAGAAGACATTCCTCTTTTTATTGGAAAAACATCAGCCGATGTGCACAATACAATATGTGACTTTACAAGTAAAGGAAAAAAAATAAAAAAACACAAATATCTTGTACATGAAAAGTCTTTCAATATTAAAGACATCGTAATTACTCCTTTTTTGGTTGACCACTCCGCCTATGATTCATATGCGTTTATGATAGAGGGCAATGGTAAAAAAGTTCTTTATACCGGCGACTTCCGCAGCCATGGGGCAAAAGGCAGAATAACCGAATGGTTTTATAAAAATCCGAAAACCACTAATTCAGATGTTTTATTAATTGAAGGCACAAATTTATACAAGGACAACTATATCGCAGAAACCGAAACCCATCTAGGTAAAAGGGCAGAAGAATTCATGCGCAAAACGAAAGGAAATGTTTTTGTATTACAATCGTCTGCCAACATTGACCGAGTGGTACAGATCTATAAAGCCGCTAAACGCACCAACCGCTTGCTTCTTGTTGATATTTTTACTGCCAATATTTTAGCGCAAATGCCAAGTTCAATTCCGAATCCGGAAACATTTAATGATGTAAAAGTATTTTATCCGTATTGGCTTACACAGCACCTTTTTAAAGAAGAAAATAAAAGTAGTTTAGCTAATAAATTTGCGAAATACAAATTACAAAAGTCAGAATTAAAACAGCGCACTGATTTGTGCGTTTTGGTTCGTGAAAACATGTTATGGGATATTGAAAAAAGGATGAACTATTCAGAATCAAGTGTCATTTATTCAAAGTGGGAAGGATATAAAACAGACAAAAAAGTGGAAACATTTTTAACATTTTTTAGAAAAAACAATTGCGTTATAGAAAGCATTCATACAAGCGGGCATGCCGACACTAATACAATTAAAGATTTTATAAAATATTTCAAACCAAAGAAAATTATCCCCGTTCATACAGAAACTCCGAAAAAGTATGTTGACCTTTTTGGCGATATAGTTGTCGAAATTAAAGATGGAATTGAATATTCCGTTTAAGATAAAAAATTACGTCATGAGATCCGAGGAAATGAGGATGACCTTCAATTATTCAATAAACTTAAAGAACTCATTGACGGAGAAAGTTGGAATGGAAGCATCGAAGGCAACAAGAACGGATAAGCAAAATGGCTACTAATAATAATTGTGTGGTTAACAATTATCATTTTATAAAATATGTTAGGGTAATTATAATCTCCCATTTGACTCAGTATAAAAAATAATTCTCCAAACTGCCCCTATCTTCAAATCAAAATTTATAGTTTAGATTTGGAATCCCCCTACTTGTTTCAAATCCCCCTCCCGAAATTAGACTAGGCGTCATAAATTCTGACGCTCAGTCATGCAAAAGAAAACGGAACGAGTTTTGAAAAAGTATTCTCTGAACCATTCAAATTATTATACCATGTTATTGCATTTCGCAAATTCATCAGGGGGTATTTTTGTAATTCAAAAAAAAGTGGAAATTAGCCACTATCCTGCGATATGCCAATATGCTCTCTCAAAGACTAACCGGCCCCGCAACCGACCCCGCCAAAAAGAAACCCCTCAAAAATGCTTGATTTTTGAGGGGTCAGGGTATAAAGTAGTGGTCGCGAAGGGACTTCTTTAATAGATATATTAGAATAAAGTCATTGGGCTTCGATTTACTAAATTGCCTTAAAACAGTAGTATATAAAGCTATTTATAGGTTAATTAAAAAAAATAAAATATATTTCGATAAATCAAAAAGTGTATGTATTTTTGTATGTAATTAATACATACGATTATGGCAGAAATTAAATTTTACTTGGAAAAACGCAAGGACAAAGCAACTGGCGGATTAATTAGCAAAAATGTTCCTATAATTTTGTTTTATAGTTTTAATGGAGAGCGATTGCAATACTATACTGGTATGCGAATAGATGTTTC
>CAISYK010000395.1 GCA_903889605.1 uncultured Bacteroidota bacterium | reverse complement strand
ATAATAATTTTAATAATTTATTGTTTCCAACTATTTCGATTCCAATTAATGATTAACTACGAATTTTTTTATTGAAAAAGATTTTTCGTCTGAATATTTTAGCAAATAGATTCCATTGCTCAATTGACGAGTGTCAATTGTTTCCCCGTGGAAAGTTGAATTATTATATATAAGCAGGCCTGTGTTTTTGAATATTTGAATAATTTGAGTATTGCTTTTATTTGTACTGTTTATTGTTATATCATATGAAGTTGGGTTGGGAAAAAGGGAAATAAGGCCGTCGTTTTGTATTTCCTGGATCCCTTCCCAATAATCATGGAATGTAAAGTCATCCATCATCCAACCTTCTTTGTTTGTTTGAGTACCATCGCTTATGAAAGTGAACCTGTAAAGAAGTGTGTCAGAATAGCCAACAAGGTATGTAAGGGTCATAAGTTCTTCTGAAAAATGGACCCAGCCATTTGTATTGCCGGTCAAGACAGGTTTTGGTTCGTACCAATGAAACCCATATATTGTGTCTTGGGTCAACAGGTTTATCCAGGTTAATCCATTGTCTATAGAAACTTCAATTGTTCCATAATCGGTGATCGGGTCGGTGTTAAGTTTGAAATAGAAGTCCAAAAGAAGTGATTCATTTCCACCAAACGGGCCTTGTCTTATATGTGTAATAATGAACCTTGAAGTATCATTTGAAGGATAATAATTCATTGTATCTGTCACAATGGCGCGAGTCGGTGAATGGGCGCTGTTGAATATGATTTTATTTGGAGTTCCGATTTGCCAAATATTATTTGAATTGGAAATAGTGTCAATGAACACTCGATTGTAATAAGATGGATCCTCAAAATTGAGATTCCAGTCCCATTGTCCAAATGAAGTCGCAACAGTAAATGTAAGCAACAGTAAAAGGAAAATTTTTTTCATATCAAAGCCCACTTTGATTTGAAGCAATCAGACTATTAGTTTGCGCGTCGTTATGTAAACACTATTGCCAGCCAAAATTACTATTTTGTCTAACGCCTGGCTCGCAAACGCAGCAAAGACAGCGCTTTTGCTAAGCAATTTTGCGTTAATATTGTTGAGGTTGACGGGCATGTTTTGGCCAGTTAAATTTATTGAATTATCTTTTGATAAGTTATAACATCAAGGATTTTATTGAATTTTTCTCCTATTTCCTTTAAATGACCACACTTTTGATACGCACTCTTTTCAAACAATTTCAGGCTGTTTTCATTATCACCTGATATAATTGCAATTAACACCGAAATTCCATTTTCCTTCGCCACTCTTTCCAGGTGATTTAGTGCTGTTTTCCCTATCCCTTTTCCAGTGCAATCAGGTTTTAGGTATAATGAAACCTCAGCTGCTCTATCGTATGCCTGGCGTTTTTTATATTGTGATATGTAACAGAATCCGCAACATTCGTTATCTATATTAATCAGGAAAGATTTGTACTTATCGTGATTTACCGGAATAAAACTTTTAAGTTCGGATTCCGATACTTTTTCTGTATAATAAGTAGCAGTTGAATTTTCGACATAATAGTCATAGATTTCCTTGACTAATTTAAAATCGGATTCCTTTAAATTAACAAAATCAATGTTCATTTGCTCATTTTGATATTCAGGTACAATTCTTAAAATTTATTTGGCCATAACGTTCCGCCAGCAGTCGCAGTGCGGGATTTGCTTTTTGTTGCTTTTATTTTCCTTTACCGATTGCAGGTTGAGTGATTGCCAACCTCGGGAAACCGCCCTTATTGTTAGCTGCCGGCTGGTTGGGGAAATTATTATTTTATAATTTTCCATCTGATTAGGTCCCATTCCTGGCTATTCTGGCCTTTGATGATTTTTTTAACAATACCGATTCCCTTTGCCGTAAATGCTTTTATGTTGGAAGGATTCCATTTCCCTTTAGAGTCTGACTCGAAAACGGTATAAAACATATGAGATCCTACTTGCAACGAATCGATATAGTAATTCCAGGGTGGAATAGCTTTCACAAACAACACCCATTCATCCCAGGAATAATAATGACTGGGAAAGAAATTCCTCATCATACAGGATTGTTCAAGTACATCGCAATACTTGTTTTCTGAAGGGTAGCAGATGTAATACATGCAATAATATTTTCCCTGACGTTTGTCTATACCGTGTGTTGTGTGCCGGTTTTCTTATTTATCAATCCATATCTGTATTCATCACAAATCTTGTTGTTTTTAAACACCGAATTCTCAAATATACATTCTAATTTAAATCCCGCTTTTTCAAGGACTCTTTGCGAAGCTTTATTGAAATCAAATACTCCCGTGTAAATCCTTACTAATCGAAGATTATTAAATCCGTATTTTGTAATCAACTGAACTGCTCTAGCTGTTATTCCCATACCCCAAAATGGCTCTCCAAGCCAATAACCAATCTCTGCAGTCAGCTTATATATATCAGTTTGTCTTACCAGTCCGATACTGCCGGCAAATTCTCCATTAAACTCTATTGCAAATGATACTTGTGGGTTCTCAGTCTGACAATATTTAATAAAGTCAATGGCATTGTTTTCTGAGTAAGGAAATGGAATATAATCCCGTAAGTTGTCCCAAATCTTTTTGTTGTTGCATAGTTCCGCAAGTTTTTTCGAGTCAGAATCCGTGAATGGCCTGAGTTTTAATTCTTTGTCAATCAATTCCATTTTCTGTTCCTTTTTTCTGTTTCTTTAAGTCTCAATCTTGTTGTAATGTCTTTTTAAATCGGCACACAACTTTCGATCCTTAACGAAGCAAGGCAGCGCCTTTGATAAACAACATCGCGTTAGCTTTGTTTCGGTTAGCGGCTCGTTAGCGGTATGACTTTCTTTATTGGCGTTTTAGTTTGGCTAAGCGGCTTCTCGTTTTTAATGCCAATAATCCACATATTACTGCCCCTAGAATAATAGAAAAAATCCAATCGTACCAATGAAAGAATTGCAGGGCTGAAATGAATGTTATTGTGCCGAGCGGCAGAAGTAAAACAGAATTTGTAATCAAACCGGGATTATAAACAGGCTTATCGGGTTGAAAAATTATTGTATGCATTAGATTGTTAATCGTTAATTCAAATAGAATCATCGAAAAACCCACCCAGGGTGCAATATTGGCAAGAATAGCGCCGATTATTACCGCCGGCCATGCGATAACAATGTTTACCTGAAATACATAGCCTTCATCAAGTGGGTAGTTGGGATCGGTTTTGGAACCAAAAGGAGTTTTTAAATTGAAAAATTCCTTAAAACTTAAAGGCGATAAAACATATTCTTCACATTCATGTATCATTAAAAAAGGTAAATGAAGCCATAAAAGAAACTGATAATAGGACATAGAATTTCTAAAATAAATTAGGATTACTAATAGTACTGGGGCAATAAACAAATTTGCGCTTTGCCAGAATCGATTAACTTTTTGAATATTCATAAAACCTCCTTTTAAGAATTGGGAATAAAAAAAGATAAATTGTCTGCATGATAGCTGTTTTGCCTGACGTTGGGCTGCTAAGCGCTTCAAAGGCAACGCCTTTGACGAACAACTTTGCGTAAGCATTGCTGGGAATAGCGATTTTTCAGCAGCCGTTTAATGTTCAATGTTCTTTATAATTTTCATCAGGATAAATTTGTTGCGGTTAGCGACATGTTGTACT
>CAISYK010000394.1 GCA_903889605.1 uncultured Bacteroidota bacterium | reverse complement strand
TAAAAAATTTGGTAAGGATTTTCGCGGAATTTATCCTGAGCCTGACGAAGGGATCTCTAAGGCAAATTACAATCCTTAGATTATTCCTTAGTTAGTATTAATCAAACTATTGTTTTGTTATTTTAGTAAAACTGCATGGCTCATATTGTTAAAATAATTGAACTAATACAATTCCAACATTTGTATTATTTGTTTGATTCCACTTAATCAAGTAAATTTGCTTTGTAATAATCTTTAATTTAACCCTATTTACTGATTACATGTTAAAACATCTATCCATACAGAATTATGCATTAATAGATAAACTGGAGGTTGATTTTTCCGACGGTTTAACTATAATTACAGGTGAAACAGGGGCTGGGAAATCTATATTATTAGGCGCTCTGGGCCTGATCGCCGGCAGCCGGGCAGATACTCAGTCATTACAAGACAAAACAAAAAAATGTATTGTTGAAGCATCTTTTAATATTAAAGATTATTCATTAAAAGATTTTTTTTGGATCAATGAATTAGATTTTGAAATCACTACAAATATCCGGAGGGAAATTACACCTGAAGGCAAATCACGTGCTTTTATAAATGATACACCTGTTACACTTACACAGCTTAAAGCGTTAGCGGAACGACTTATTGATATCCATTCTCAGCATCAAACGCTTACACTTAACGGCAGTGAGTTTCAGCTGTCTGTGGTGGATGCTTATGCAAATCACTCTGCTGTTTTAGCTGAATATGCTGTAAATTTTAAACAGTTTAAGACATTGAAAAATGCTTTAAACGATCTTCTTCTGCGTGAATCCCAGGCCAAAAAAGAACTAGATTATTTTCAGTTTCAGTTCAATGAACTTGATGAAGCCAATTTAAAGCCTGATGAACAATCGGCAATGGAGCAGGAGCTCGAAACATTAAATAATGCTGAAGATATTAAATTAAATCTTTCAAAAGCCGCATTAGGGCTGAATGGCGGCGATCAGAATTTAATTTCATCATTAAATGAAATAAAATCTCTGGTGGCATCTTTTGCAAAATTTAAACCAGAAATAAATGAGTTAAGCATCCGCCTGAATAGTTCATATATTGAGTTAAAAGATATCGGGAGTGAACTTGAAAGTCTTGAACAAGATATTGTTTATGACCCCAAAAGGATTGAAGTACTTACTTTTCATTTGGATGCCATTTACCGTTTACAGCAAAAACACCAGGTAAAAAGTGTAGAGGAATTAATTGCAATAAAAGATGAATTAAGTAATAAATTGCTTGAATTCAGCTCATTGGAAAATATAATTGAAAAAACAAAAAAGGAATTAGATTCTGTCCAAAAAACATTGTCAGCCTTGGCCAAGAAAATTGCTGCCAACAGAAAAAAAGAAATCCCTAAAATTGAAAAAGAAATTGCTTCCATTCTTTTCTCTCTATCCATGCCTAATGCGCAATTAAAAATAGAGCACATTGAAACCGATACTTTGGGTGCAAATGGAACAGACAGTGTAAATTTTCTATTTTCTGCCAATAAAGGCAGTGATTTTAAGGAATTAAATAAGGTAGCATCAGGAGGTGAATTATCGCGGCTGATGTTAAGCATAAAATCGTTAATTGCACAATTAACCGCCTTGCCTACTATTATTTTTGATGAAATAGATACCGGCGTTTCAGGGGATGTGGCTGATAAAGTTGGTAGCATTATGAATCTTATGGCTAATGCGATGCAGGTAATTACCATTACTCATCTGCCTCAAATAGCAAGCAAAGGGCAATCACACCTTTTTGTTTATAAAGAAGATAAAAATAATAAGACATATAGTAATATCAAGAAGCTTTCAGCAGAAGAACGTGTGCAGGAAATTGCAAAAATGCTTAGTACAGGAACACCAACAGCTGCCGCGATAAGCAATGCAAAAGAGCTTTTGAAAAACTAATTTTGTTTTTTGTATTTAGAATTGAAGGGTAATTTTACCAAAAAGAGGCCTTACTTTAAAAGCAGATATGAAAATCTAACTTTTATGGAGAAAAATTTACCGCAGCAAGATCAAGTGGCTATGCGATGTTTGTTTCAATAAAATCAATAATTACAGGGTTGTTTCGAACAAAAATATAATAATACATATTGTTGAAGTAAAATTAATCTTTTACGCACCTGATGCTGCAACCACGAGCTTTATCTTCCAATGGACTGTCATAGAGCTGTGATGAAGAAGAATTTAGGTGCCAGTCCCATCCGTAATTACCGGTGTGTATACTGGAAGACCACCACATTCCAACATTTCCTATGCCATTGAAACCAAAACAGGGACAGGATGCCGGATTAGCTGTACCACCTGGAAGACCTGTAAAACCGCTGGTATTAGTGGCACCGGAATTAGGAGTCCACCAATGAGATATACCTGTTTCTTTTAATGCGCCTCCGGCAATATTAGTTACGGAACTTCCAACTACAATATCTCCGCCTAAATAATTCTTTAAAACGTTCCATTCAATACTGGTAGGTATATGCCACCCTGTTGGACAAATGTTTCTACTGTCATTTGCAGCATACCAATTATACAATTTCCCATATACAGAATTGCTTTGACTATTATTATAATAACACCATGCTCCATAAGTTACGCTACCAAGAGATACATTCGGAATTGGATCGCCATTTTTGTATTTAGTTACCTTTAAATTTTCTGCCATCCAAACTTGAGATCCAATTGCAATCGTATTATATATATTTCCATCAATGTCCGTTACGGTTACAGTGGTGCCGTTTGCACCTGTTGTTCCCGATGTTCCATTAGCCCCTGTAATTTGCTCACCTTCGATTTCATATTTCTTACATGTTGAAAACAAAAGTAAAACAGATGCAGCTCCAATTAATATATTTTTCATTATTATCTAGATTTTAAATATGATTTGCCGAAAAAATCTTTGCAATATACAATACCAATATTCAGATAGAAACCTGTCATATCTTTTCTATCTTTATATTTTACCTCATTACTAAGGGCATTTATATTGAAACCAAATATAGTTTCAAATTTAACAATGCTCTGCTTCCAAACTTTCAATTTAATTAGATGCTGAGGAGTACTTAAAGCCCAAACTTTATTTTTGTCAACCGGCGTATAATTATAGTACATAATATCTAATGACCATTGTGATTTATATGGTAAAAATCTTAAACCTATACCGTTTTTTATTTCATTATAATTGGCTTTAACCACAATTGTTGTATTATCATGATAGGTATAGTTGGTATAATAGGTTGTAAATACTGTACCGTCTGAATAGTCATAACTGCAATGGTTTTCTGAAAGTTCAAATAATAATTTTACAGGTTTTGAACCAATGCTAAAGTTTAGTCCATAATTTAGATTTGTAAAACTTAATGAAGTACTTGTGGTCATATCACTTCCTGCCACCGATGAAGAACTCCCTCCTCCCATTAAAACCAAAGGAGTTAATCCTGCAGTGCCATATATGAAACCTCCTATACCAATAAATTCACTTAATAAAGGGTCAAAATCTATTCCTCCTGTAATTCCAACACCTATTGGAGATTTGTAAACAATTTCATCCGTATTTTTTACATTAGTTATTGTATTACCGTTATCGTCCCAAATTCTATCTTTAGATTCACAGGCAAATGGTATTGAAGTAGCTTTCAAGCCTAAGTTTAACCCTAAATGTGCGCCATGCCCTCGGTAAAAACTTTGTTCATTATTACTGCTAATGCCCGCATCAATCAATGCGGCGAAACCCGCTCCTAAAGCAACTGTAGATTCCCGAGTAGCTTTCGCATTTTCCTGCTGCAATTTTTTTGAATTTTCAAATGCTTGTTTGGTTGCTTTATTATGTTCATCTAATTCTTTAAGTCGCTGTCTTTCCGCTGCAGCTTCTTGTTCTTTTCGTTTTTTCTCGGTATCTTCCTTAATTTTTTTCTGCTGATTCTTAACTAATTCATCATTTTTTTGCTGTTCTTCTTTAGCTTTTTTTTGCGATTCCTCCTCTTTAACTTTTTCTTCTTCTTGTTGTTTTTTAATT
>CAISYK010000393.1 GCA_903889605.1 uncultured Bacteroidota bacterium | reverse complement strand
CTCAATAAAAGAAATAAACATTAACGGCTAATCACCACCTTGTTATACGTTCTTCCCATTTTGTTCTCGGTTAAAAGCGTGTAAACACCCTCTGCCATAAGGCTTGTGTTTATTGCAGTGTTATTATCCACTTCTTTTTCAAACACTAATTTACCAACCAAATTAAACAGCTGCAATGTAGTTTTTCCTGTTATACCAGTTATGTTAAGTGTATTGCCTGCGGGGTTTGGGAAAATGCTGATTGGCTGCTGATTGTTCAATTGCTGAATTCCTGTACTTCCAAAAAACTTTACATTTGAACGGGAGGTAGTGAAACCTGAACGTGTAGGCTGGCAGGCACCTGCAGACATAACCGCTTCAACATAATAACTGGCAAAAGGAAAAGAAGAAAATTGCCCATCTGTATATCCAAATTGGTTACCTGTTGTATTACCGATCAAATGAAAATTGCCGGATGAAAGATCATCTCTATATACATTATAAGTAGATACAGGTGTGGTGTTATTCTGAATCTGGTAAGGTGTCCAACTAAAATTAGCGCCGTTATTAGTAAGATATATAGTATTATGGTAGTCGCCGAAAAGTGATAGAACACCCATATTATTTTTGCTTTTTAATTTATATCGATATCCTGTAGTGGCAGGATTAGCTGAGAAATCATCAAAAGTACTTAATGAATCAACGGATACCGAACCAATAGGCTGATAGTTATTGGTAGTAATTTCGCGGTATACAATAAAACTGTCAATAGATGTAAGATCCAGGTTTGTTTTTTCCCATATTAATAAATTATGAGTATAGGTAGAATCTACAGTTACCAGGCAAATAGAAGTTGTCGGCGGTAATGGTCCGGCCAGAACAGCTTGAGTGTAAGTGTTGGCGCAAAGATTCGAATCAATTAAATTAAGGGTATATACCCCAGGACAAATCCCTCCAATTGAATCAGTGGAAGATATAATATTTTGCGCATCATTTAGCCATTGCGGTTGAATTGTTCCTGTACCGCCTGATAAAACAGCTTTTATTGTACCATCGCAATACAAGCTGGAGCTTTCGTCTTGTGTTGTAAGAATAGCTGTTGGTAATGGATTAACTACAATAGTTATTGCTGCTGTATTGGAACATCCTGCAGTTGTACCTGTTACTGTATAACTGGTGGTTAATGACGGAGCATGAAAAGCAACTCCATCGTTAACACCTCCGGTCCATGAATAAATTGTCGCGCCTCCGCCTGAAAGCGTTATGGTTGCCCCGGCGCAAACAGTATCTTCTGTTGCGTTAGCAGTAATTCCGGTTAAAGGATTATTTAATAAAACAGTCACATTAGTTGAATAATAATCTACCACTGCCAAATCGGTTTTTAAATCGTTGTTAAAATCTGCTCCTATAAAGGATGCAGGAGCAAGGGTATAGTTTGATCCTGTGAAGTTTCCTAAACCATCTCCAAGCCATATATACAAATGACTCATAAAACCATCCGAAACTATATCTAGATGCCCGTCTCCGTTAAAATCACCGCTTATGAATGAACCAAACGCGCCTGCCGATATTACGCTGCCGGTTGGGAAAAGTCCTGCTCCATTTCCAAACTTTAAAATTATACTGCCATTACTAGGAGATATAGCTAAATCGGTCTTTCCATCTTCGTTAAAATCCCCGCTGGTAACCGAGACTGGGCTGACGCCCGATACAGCAATGCTTGTTGGAGTTCCAAAACTTCCGTTTCCAATACCAAGCATTACCCATATTTTTGCAAAGCTGTCAGGCACAACAAGATCCGGATAGGTGTCATTGTTTAAATCAGTACTGATAAGGCCTTTTAGAAGTCCGCCCACAAAGAAGTTTGTTTTAGTAAAACTGCCCAATCCATTACCAATTAATACAGAAACATTCTGAGAAGATTTATTTACGACAGCCAAATCGGCTTTCCCATCCTTATTAAAATCCGAAGCAATAATTGTAATAGGAGTAGTGCCTACCGCAAAGTTGACTGCAGCAGAAAAGCCGCCTAAACCATCCCCAAACAATACACTTATATTGTCTGAATGATAATTAGCTGTTGCTATATCTGCAAATCCATCGTTGTTAAAATCTGCACTAATAACTGAAACAGGAGTATTGTCAACAGAAAAAATTGTAGAAAGGCCAAATCCGCCTGTTCCATTATTAAGTTTTACTGATACATTGTCATTAGCGCTGTCGATTATTGCCAAATCTGCAAATCCATCACCATTAAAATCACCGCTTGCCACTGATACAGTCCCCCAAGTAACAGAATAATTAGAAGTTGAGAAACATACCTGGGCTTTGCTTTTGATAGTTAAAAGGCTGAAAGCTGTTAATACAATAAGCACAAAGTGTAAATTTTTGTTTTTCATGTTTTTTGTTTTGATTTAAAGTTTGTTTATTAATTATTAAAAAATCGCCGGCATCAGTCAATAATAAAAACAAGGCTTTGCATAGTTGTTTTTATACGACATATTTATAATAGGTAAATAAAGGAGGCAAAAATACAATAATATAAACAGATGCACAACACTCATCAATGAGTGTTTTTTATCGTCCAAAAAACGAAAGGGATATTATAATAATCCGTTGTTTTTACTGAAGTTTACCAAGTCAATTGTATTGAAACAATTGCTTTTGCGCAGCATTTTCCTGCGGTGTCCGTCAACGGTATGCTTGCTTATAAAAAGTTTTTTGGCAATCACGGAGCTGGCGCTGCCCTCTTTCAATAATTTTAATACTTCCAGCTCTCTGCTGGAAAAAAAACCGGAATATTCTTTGCTTACATATTTTTTAAACTTTTTTTGATCGAGGCCGGGAACATCAAATTTCCATTGTACTTTTTCGGAAGCATCAATAAATGTTATATCTGTAAGCATAGATATGCTGCTGATTATTTTTCCATTATCATCCGCATCAAAAATATTAGATTGGCGAAGGACTTTTACATACAAACCATCTTTACGTTTAATGCGGTATGTTACAAAATAACCAACATCGCTGCTCACATTATTTTCGGAGGCAAACTGTAAAGTTGCTTTAATTAAGCGGGTAACCATATCGTAATCGTTTGGGTGGTATATACTGGTTACCAAGTCAAAAGTAAATTCTTCCGGCATATATCCTAAAAAATCGTAAATGCCGTTTTGAAATGTGACTTCTTTTTTTTGATAATCGAGCACGTATAAACACTGCCCTATTGCTAAAGGGAAATCGGCAATATCCTCAAAAGAGCCGGCTATGACTTTCCTTTCTTGAAGTTTATCGCTTAAAGCATTCAAATATTCACTGACTTTTTCTTTTTCCATTTGTAATATAAAACTATAGGATATTATACAAGTCCGTTGTTAATTCCAAAGTTTATCAGATCTATGGTTTTGCCGCTGTTGCTTTTACGCAGCATTTTCCTGCGATGTCCGTCAACAGTGTGTTTGCTTATAAATAATTTTTCGGCGATAACAGAACTTATGCAGCCTTCTTTCAATAATTTTAATACTTCCAGCTCTCTATCCGAAAAAAAGCCTGAATATTCTTTTGTTATATATTTCTTAAACTTTTTTTGATCAAGGCCGGGTGTCTCAAATTTCCACTGCACTTTTTCGGATGCATCCATAAATGATATATCGGTAATCAAAGACAGATTGCTGATTATTTGTCCGTTCTCATCAATCTCAAATACGTTAGACTGGCGAAGTATTTTTATATAATGTCCGTCTTTATGCCTAATACGGTATGTTAAAGAATAACATAAGCCCCTGCTGACATCATTTTCGGAGGCAAATTGCACACCAGCTCTAAGCAGTCTGGTAACCATATTATAATCGTGGGGGTGAATTAAACTTATTACATGACTAAAAGTGAATTCGTTAGGTTTATAACCTAAAAATTTGTTGATGCCATTCTGAAATGTTACTTCTTTTTTTAATAAATCAAGCACATATAAACCCAGATTACGCATTAGAAAATTGAAACGGGAAATTATATTCTTTAGAAAAGTTCCACAATCCCGAGAACCACGCTCGTCTTTTTTTATTGAGTGCAATTTTAAGAACAAGCCT
>CAISYK010000392.1 GCA_903889605.1 uncultured Bacteroidota bacterium | reverse complement strand
TGACATTCAAATTATTAAGGCAATTATCTAAAGTATCGATGATAACTTCTTCCTCAGTTTGTACAGTATTTATATTCTCTAACTTAACACCAGGCGCTTCATTATTGGGAAAGAGATACCTTTCCGCATCCTCATTACCGACATCTTGCCTCAATATAAGTTTTTCATTTGGTTTATCTCCAAGACCATTGTTGAATGGCTTAATATTGTTGAATCCATTTAATTTAATATTATCAGATAACCTTTGAAATGTTTGTTTTGATGGTTCAAATGAAAAAACTCGTCCTTTTGGACCAACAAGTTGACTGGCAATAAGGGAATATAATCCAATATTAGCGCCAGCATCCACAATTGTTATCCCTGGTTTTATAATTCTCTGAAATGCATCAATTTCTTGATTCTCGAAGGCTTCTCTAAAAATCCCTAAAGCAATTTGGCCTTTAGGATAAATTTTTATATGACTTCCGTTAAGTAATTTATAATTAAATGATTTGTTAAAAAAACTATGAAAACTATATGTGAGTCTTTTATCAATTAAAGGGGTTATCAATCTCCTTAACAGGCTATTGGCTTTAATGACCTTTTTAATTTTTTGTAGCATTGATTTTTTTATTTAAATGTTTAAATGCAAGTCTGTAACTTGGGTAAATATAAAATAAAGAATATGCAATAATCGTGGCCCAAATTATACCTGTAGTTCCAATAACATTCGATAAATATATTTTGAGAACAATCGAGGTTGTCGCAGCCAACGCAATCATTATAGTTTGTTTTCCAATTAATTCTCCACTATTTAGAAACGTTCCTATTACACCTCCATAATTTGCAAGGAATATGAAAATATAAAAGCCAAATAACAATGACCACGGTGGAGCGAATTCTTCACCAACCCAAATGGTAATTAATTGTTTACCAAAAAGCAATAATGGTAAAGCCACTATAGCGCCAAGTCCAATGCTATATAATAAGGCTTTTTTTAAAGTTTTTTGTGCCCATGCATAATCTCCGGAATGCATTGCTTCTCCAAATGCAGGCCAAAGGGGCTGAATTACAAATTGAGTAAGCATTGTTACCATAAATATTTTTTTTACAATTTCATATCCTGCAACAGATTTAGCACCAAGTGTATGAGCAATTACAATGTTGTCAGAAGAATTACCTATTAAAGTAAATAAGCCTAAAATAAAGAAAATAAGACCAGCGTTAATTAATTTTTTGCTCACTTTCATTTCAAAATATTCAAATTTTGGAAATATGTTTCGGCGCTTTCGAGCAAACATATTTATACCGTTTATAATTGTGGCAATTATCTGTCCACTTGAAAAAGCCATTACTAACCAAGGCAATCCTGCTTTTAAAAAGATAGTAAGTAGTAATCCTGAAAAACTAATTACTGACCCAAGGATTAACCATAACTGATTTTTAAATCCTTCCTGGTATCCATCCTGTATTCGTTGAATAATCCCCAATGGCATATTAATCAAAAGAGTGCTTATTAAAACCATCATTGTAGGTCCAGCCTCAGCAATAGCAATTGGTGTTTGAACATTAAAAATACTATGCCACGGAACATATGAATATGATATGACAAAACCTATAAGTAAAATAAATGCTATTGCCAATAGCATAAAAAAGGTGCTTGAAACTGCAATTTGAGCTTCCTTAATACTTCCTTTTCCATGGGCTTTCGCAATTGCATTGAGTAACCCATTTCCAAGGCCAAGATCAGCAAAACTTAAAAATGCTAATATTGAGGATATTGTCATCCATAAACCATATCGCTCTGCACCTAAATAGTTTACTGTTAGAGGAACCGTAATTAAATTAATGGCGACAGAAAATATTTTTACAATTGCAGTGCTTCCACCTGTTAATATTATTCGTCTGTATCTTTCATCTGATTTACCTTGTGCCGTGGATAAATCATGTGGAGTAAATTTTATTATTCTTTTTAATTTTATTATTGTTTTAATCATACAAAGGTTTTCAGCATTTTAGGTATTAACCTAAGGATAAAAATGGAAATCAAGTAAGTTGATAATAAAAATAAATATAGTTTGTTGTGTAATGTTTTTGATTCTAAAATGTATAATCATATTTTTGAAAGCAATTTCATGGTTAATATCTTGTATGTTATAAGCTCCAACAGCTTAAATTTTCAATTTTATTTTTCAAAATCCCCTTTACATCTACCAGTATACCGCCTTCTGAAAGTATCGATTTATAATATGCCTAATCGAAATTTTAATATTCAATAAAAATTAATATTACTGTTAAATAATCTGTATGCGAAACACAGCTTCGCCGTAGTCAGTCCCATTTTGGTCTGGTTAAAACAACATTTTTGGAATGTGAAGTTACGGATATCAATTGAATTGTAATTGAATTATTTTAATAAAATTTACTGTGGTAAAAGCTTTATTTTGCTGAACTGGGTGGGGATTATTTAGTGTCTCAAATTAGGTTTGTTAACAGCATGTTTTATTGATGTTAATTGTAATCAATGAATGAATGTGTGATTGCAATATGATCTGTTCAAAATTATTTTATCGTTATTTTATAAACTCCAGTAGGTTAAATTTTTAATTTTATTTTTC
>CAISYK010000391.1 GCA_903889605.1 uncultured Bacteroidota bacterium | reverse complement strand
GTTTGAGGGACTGCAAAAATATTAGTTCTGCAATTAAATTGATTGACCTGACACTTTCAATAAAGAATTTGCAAGTGGCTGGATTCCTTATATATGTCTTGATGCGACAACTTGACTTCGAAAGTGTAATAACGTTTATAGAGATATTTAAATTGCAAATATCCACAAGTGATATTGAATTAACATTGGAGGGAGCAATTTGCAAAAATGAATTTCATATATTTTTCCCTGACAAAGATATATCCGTTGGGAAATTCATTGCTTGTGATTCTGAATCAAAATATATGTTTGAAATTAATCCAGCTTACCCACTAAAATAATTTTCCACCATTCTTTTTTTTCTTTTCCTCAACCTATATGATAAACCAAACTACCTAAGTTATGACAAAAGCAAAAACAAATAAAGCATTTAACATTTATTATTTCAACTCAGAAGGTGAGCAACTGGACCAAACTCAGATAGATGAAAACAATGAAGAGCTTGCATGGATGCTGTTTGAAGAGTTTGGACACACAAGACAAACAGGAGATAGAATTGAGGTTGAACAAGTAAATGAATAATTTCTTTGACCAATAACATTGCTGAATTTAAAACTAATTGCAAGAAGATGAAACTGATGATTTTAATACTCGTCCTTATATGCATAACAACATATTCCCATGCACAACAAGTTAAAGAGACGTACAGCGATTACACAGCTTGCAGTGAATGCTTTGACCAATGGCAAAATACTGGGTTTGAAAATTATACTTATTTGACACACTCACAAAAGGCAAGGGAAGCTAAGCTACAGACAAGAAAATATGTTGGCGGTATCGTTTCTGTATTTACGACTGCGGTCTCTCTTATAATTTACACTTTAATATATAAAACAACAAATGACCTCCATTAAAATACTTCTTTTCTCAATCCTGCTTCCATCATGCACAGCCACGTTGCCGTTTACTTCTTCTATTCAAAAGGAATATCATTTGACTGAGGTTCAATTGAAAAAAGTACAATTCTATACCTCTGATGAAATTGTTCTACTCAGAACGAATGAGGAAAGTGATGTAGGTGTTGATGCTGGCAAATTATTAATCCGAACTGAAAAAGATTTTGAGAAGATTATTATTCCTCGTAACTCATATTGTGTATTGGAACAAATGGTTGAAAGTAATAAGTTTTTAATGAGTTTAGAAGTTGGTGGCTCTGAAACAATTTTGTTCGGCTATAATATTGATGGCTATTATAGCTTAATGGCGAAAGATTGGAAAGGTCGGGTCGGCACAATTTCTTATGGCAATAAAACATTCGTGACAACCAATGGTTCTGTTTATCTTAATATAAAAGCTCGGCAACTGAATAAATTAGGAGGGAAATGGCGTAGGGTGCATGGGAGGCGGATATAGGCGCTACATGTATCTATTCCAACTCATTATATTCTTAATCCCAATGAAAACAAAAATGAATTTGCGAAATATTTTTAACACATTACTAAATGAGCGATTTTGATATTGTTGAGGAAAAGATTCTTGAATTTGACATTGACCAAATGTATTTAATGCTCATTCGATTTAAAACGAAATACCACATTCGGGTTGATAGCAATTTTTCAATGGTTGGTCGGCATATGGCTCAGTCCAGACGAGAAGCTGATGTGATGTTCTCACAAATTGCACAAAAAATGCAGACTTATACCGAATTTTTATCTGCATTCGAAACGCTTGAATTAGCACTATCTATGAGGACGGTAAGAGAATGCATGTTCCTGGTGAACAACCTAAATACAGAAGTTGAATTACATAAAATAATGCTGAACCGAAGGGTGTATGGCTACCACACAAACAAAGAAATTTTAGATTTTTTATTTTTTGATAAAGACAACGATGAAACAATAAATATAACATTTCCACACTCAACTTTTCCAATCGGAAAGTTCAGACCTGTAGAAGGTGAAGAAAGTGCAAAATTCGTTTTTGAATTGAATCCAGACATATTTATGGTTTAAATATTTTAGCTAGAAAACATTTAAGTAAGCAGCAAATTAATTTTTGTTGCTTTTTTTATTTTGTAAAACTTCTAAGGGATGAAAAAAGATTTTCACCATTGCGAAAAAACTTTTTCTTTTTTTATATATTTCTAACCTATATATGTAAAAATTATTTTAACTCTAAAGGGAAAAAATAATGCCTAATTATTTTAGATTGTATTAAAAAAAAGTCAAACTGCTATTTTGGCAGAATAATATGAAGTCTTTTTATTTTTTTTTCACTTATATACAAAGCCAAACGTTCGTTTGGGAAACTATAAAATCAATTAATTATGAAATTTCTTGCATATTACAGGTGCTCTACTAAAGTCCAACATGTTTCTCATTTAGGTTTAGATGCACAAAAATTTTCAGTAGAAAATTATGTTCGTTCTGTCGGGGGTGAAATTATAGATTCAATAATTGAAGTTGAAACTGCTGGTAGTAAAGATACAATCTCAATTGACAAACAAATAAGTATTGAAAGTATGCTTAGGAAACGTCCCCTTCTGTTTAAGGCAATTAAGAAAGCTCAAGAAACTGGGGCAACATTGATAACCAAGGAGAGCACAAGATTGACAAGGTATTCATTATTGCTAGACTTTTTGTTGAATAGCAATCTGAAATTTATATGTGCAGATGCACCAATGGATACTCCATTTATTCTCAGGCTTAAGACTGGATTGGCGGAGGAGGAGCTCTTGAAAATTTCAGAAAGGACTCGCAATGCCTTGTTGGCATTGAAACGCAGAGGTTTTGTTAAAAATAATTTACGACAACATGTTTTCTCAAAAGAAAATAATGAAAAGGCAATTCAAAGACTAAAAGAATTAGCCTATGAAAATGAAAACAATAAGCGTGCAAGTTCATTTATATTTCTTTTAAGAGAACATTCAAAAATGACTTTTGACAATATTGCGAAGAAATTAAATGGTGATAATTTTCGTACATCAAGAGGGAAATATTTTACCGCTTGCTCGGTTCGATTATTATGGCTAAGAGCGAAAGAAATGGAACAAATTATTGTCAATCCTAAATTTTAAATGATTTGAAAAGTTTCTTAGTATCATTATTCTTATTGTGTACTAAGAAATACGAAAAATATTTACTTTCAAAATCAATCTTCATGTGGGGTTGCCAGTGCAGGTTGGACAAAGGATACAACTTTTAGAGTATTGCAAGTTGGACACGCTGGCGATGTTGAGAATTTTGGAAAAAATTAAAGTGTTTTAGAATCTAAAAATATTTTTTAGAAAGTTGTGCAATAGCTTCCAATTTATGCACAGTAATTCTTTCAGTTGTCATAAACTACTCCAAATGTTGTGTTGTCAAATTTGTCAGGTAGTCTGTTACCAACAAATTTGTTTTTCCAAATGATGTTTGTTTCTTCATAGTCTTCGTCATCATACCGAAGTCCAGATTTCACTCTTCCTATTGCGTGAATTGTTATTGGCCCCTTAACATATGAGTTAAGTAATCTATTAATATCACGGTCAATAAGTTCAGTCTCATAGTCGTCATTGGAGTCTTGGTACGCATTTAGCATATGTTCAATTTGAGTATTTGAAACACAATTTTCTAAAGTTTTATGATTCTCACAAGAAATGCAAACTTCAATAATGTCGCCAAATACTTCATAATATTGATTGTTTTCACTAAACACCAAAATATTGAAAATTTCTCCATCGCAATTAGCTTCAGTACATTTTTTCACTTTTTGAAGCACTCGAATAGCTTTTGCTTCAATTTTCAAAAGTTTGCCAAACTCATTAATAAATTTTGTTACCTCTATTGGAAGGTCTTTGATAACAATGATATTTTCAAAACTACTCGTAGCATTTGGAGACCAGTTAAATGAGCCATTTAATATTGTTTTGTTGTCAATTACTGAAAATTTATGGTGCATATGGTTTGTTTGCCGAGGCATTTTCAATAATTTAATTTCTGCTCCCAATTTCACTAATGCGTCTATGGATGATTGATGAGAGCGGTTTTGCCAATTATCGCTACAAACTATTTTAAGTTTCGCTGAGTTTGCAAGTACGTTTTTGAATATGTCAAAATATTCTTTGAAGTTAATCCAAGCTACTGCGATTAATACGATTTCTTTCGCCTTTGTCAATTCAGTTTCAATAACTGATTTGTGATTTTCAAAATGTGATTCTACTGTCATAATATGTTTTTCCTTATTATATTGTCGGTTTGTCATTTTGTTTAAAAAAGTTCAATTTATTTTCTGAATTGTCCGTTTGCGGTGTCCTATTATGGGTCATAACAGCCAAATATGCGAGCCTGATAAAATTGTTTCAATCAACGGTAATGTGCCCCCAGTTTTCGCCAGTTTTTATTCTGTAAAGTTGCATTTCGCTGATACCATATTGTTTCGCAAGCATTTTCATTCTTGTCTTTCGCTTTGGGTCCAAGAGCTTTCTCTTAATAATCCGAACCTTAGCGCTGGTCAATTTATAATGGTTTAGCTTCCTGGTTCCCTCTATAAGATTAGTTATTCCTTGAATTATATATGGGCTATTCTTACGATGCTCCAACATTTCCTGTCTGGTTGCCCATTTAAGATTTGTTACGAAGTTGTTATTTCGGTTCCTATCTATGAGTAAAACATAATCTTGGTCAGCCGATGTTTTGGGTAAGAAATGTTCAGCTACAAGTTTGCGAAAATAGAGGTATTTGGTTGTTCTTTTATTTCCAGTTGTAATGCAATACGAAAAGGTTTTGTACCCGCTCCTCATGCCACCTTTTAATAAGGTGCCGCCTTCAAAGCTGTCCGAAAAGGCCATTATGCGACCAAAGTTAGAGACAGCGTAACGCTGTTTTGATTTAGTTTCAACGGAAAATTCTTTCCATTGTTCGTTGGGGAATATTCGTACCATTAATTGTCTTTAGTCTTGAAGTTGTATTGTTGTGTCAGGAATTTTTAAATGCAAAGCCTGAATACATTGAAATCTAAAGGTACTTAATTTGAAAGCAAATTGAAATTTATCTTTTACTATTTTTTTATTCTAATGAAGTTCGAATACTCGGTAAGGGCTTATTAATAAATTCAGATTTTAGAATAATGGATTTTATTAAGTTCTTCCATGTCAATATCTGTAAGTATAATAGAATCGCACTTCATGTTTTCCTCAAGGTGCTCAATACTTGATGTACCTGGGATTAGAAGGATATTATTAGAATGATGTAAGAGCCAGCTAAGAGCAATTTGATTAGCAGTGGTATTGTGCTGTTTTGCGATTTTATTTAGCAAATCTATTTTTCTGACGTTGCCAGCATTAATTGGATTCCATGGTATGAATGCAATATGGTTTTGATTGCAATATTCAAGGACAGGTTCCCAATTGCGGAAATCAACACTATACTTGTTTTGCACTGAAACAACCTCAAAATATTCCTGAGCCATTTTTATTTCATCAACACTTACTTCTGATAAACCGATGTGTTTAATCTTTCCTTTTTGTTGTGCTTGTTTTAAGAATTTGAATGTCAATTCAGATGGCACGTTAGGGTCAATACGATGCAATTGATACAAATCTATAGAGTCAAGCTTTAATCGTTTTAAACTACCATCCAGAACCTTTTCCAGATGTGCAGGACTTGCATCAAAAGCCCATTGATTCGGTCCACTTCTTACGAAGCCGCCTTTTGTTCCAATTACCAAATCTTTTGGATAAGGGAATAGAGCCTCTGCTATAAGCTCTTCGGAAACATTTGGCCCATAACTATCTGCTGTGTCAATAAAATTAACTCCGAGTTCAACTGCTCGCTTCAATACTTTTATTGCTTCACTTTTGTTTTCTGGGGGCCCCCACACGCCCTTGCCTGTTATACGCATTGCTCCATAACCTTTACGATTAATGGTTAGGTCGTTTGCTATGCTAAAAGTTTTTTCGAATTTCATATTGTTGATTTAAATTTTTCAACTCGTTTATAATAATTTCAAATAATTTTCATAAAAAACACCACTTACTAAAAAATAAAGTTGCCACTAATGCAGGTGATTTAACATAGTTGAGTTCAAATTTTATTTATTTTCTCCATCATTTTTTCAGGCTTCGCAAGGGCTTTAAATCCAAATTTTTCATACAGTAAATGGGCATCTTGAGTGGCAAGTTTCCAGGCTTTAACTTTTTTGAGAAGAGTATTTGTCATAATATGTTCCATCAATAATTTTGAATATCCATTCTTTCTATAATTTTCGTCAATAAATACGTCCATCAGATATGCAAACACAATATAATCAGTTACCACCCTGGCATAACCAATTTGCTTGCCATTTAAGTAAACGCCAAAATTCAATGAGTTGTCAATGCAAGTTTTCACTTCCTCTATTGGCCTGCCTTTTGCCCAATAAGAGTTTGAAATAAAGTCGTGAATAAAATGCAAGTCAAGCATTTGTTTTTCACTGCTAATTACGATGTTCTGGTTCATAATTGTAATATTTTCTTCAAATCCATTTTGTACACTTCATTATCATTTATTCCATTATGCTTTTGTCCATCTAAAATTATCAATTGGTCTCCTTGTTTGAATAACTGCTGCAGTTTATAAGAAGACCCTACGTAAATTACTTCATCCTGATTCCCATGAAATATTATTACTGGACATTTAACTTTGGTTATATATTCATTAGTTCTGAACTTATATCGAATCAAGAATGATGGAAGAATTTTTATGTACTTATGGGCTAAATCAGGCAAATTAAAATATGGTGCTTTTAGAATAAGCATTTTAGGATTATTTGTTGATGCTAATTTGCTTGCTGGTCCTGTTCCGATTGAATATCCTATAATTATTATGTTGTTCTCATTGTATTTCAATTTCAACGAATCATATACTATTTGAATATCTTTATATAATTGCTTTTCACTTGAAATTTTGCCTTGACTTTTTCCATAACCCCGATAATCCATGATGAAAAAGTCATAATTATTTTCCAAATAGACGCTTGCAATACCTCCCCATGAGTCAATTGAGCCGCCATTGCCATGTAAATAGAAAATCAATCCTTTACTTTGATTGGCATGAAATAATAGTCCATTTAAACTTGTTTTTTCATCAACTTTAATAAAATATTCTTGAAATTTATTTTTGAAAGAATATTTATAATCAATGGAGTAAGTGTCTGGATAGAATAATAATTTTTCCTGTTTGCAAGATGAAATAATAGAAACTAGGCCCATCAGTAGTAAGATTAATATTATTGGCGTTTTATAATTCTGTTTCATTTTAAAATTAACTAAAGAAAATAACGACTTAACATTTCATAAAAGGGGAAGGCTAATAAATTTCATTTCCCCTTCAAATTGTTAATCAATGCTGATTATACTTTTTACTGTTATTGCAAACAAATTATTTTTTAGAAAATGCTCTGTATGTATTTGTGCTGCTGACAATTTTTCCAATCTTAAAACCCAATCCGAGGGAGAGTTCCTTAAGTGAACTAGCTTTAAATTGTTCACATAATTTTAATGCAATTAGAGCAGCAGCATTGGCATCTGATTCGGCATTATGATGGCTTAGTTTAATTTTAAAATGCCTTGAAACATCGCTTAATTTATGTCCAGGGAGAGGGAGAGTTGCTTGTGAAAGTCGAAAAGTGCAATGGTAGTCCAGGTCTGGAAAAGGTATGCGAGCATTTTCTAAAGTGCTTCTCAAAACGCTGCAGTCAAAAGAAGCGTTGTGCGCAACAATTACCTTGTTGTCGAAATATTTTCTTAGTTCCTGCCACTGTTGAGCAAAGGTTCCCTTGTTTCTTGTGTGACTATCATCAATACCATGCAGCTGGCTATTAAACCCATCATAATAATTTGGTATCGGTTTAATAAAAAAATGTTCAGTCCCAATTAGCTTTCCATTTTCAACAATTGCCGCACCCATAGAACAGATGCTTGTTCTATTGCTATTTGCAGTTTCGAAGTCAATGGCTATAAAGTTCATAGGTTTGTTTTAGAAGTCCAACCAATTCATTTTTTTGTATTTCTTTTTCATTTTGTCCCAAAAACCATTACTCCAATCCATTACTACCGTTGGCTGCCAGTCTTTAGGGAGACCATTAAGTATTGCCCCAACCATTTTACTGCCGTTACCTTTTATTGGTGAATTTATGTCAAAAAAGTCGAGTGTCTTATAATCAGGGCTATATAATATTTGAATTCCAATAGCCGTTGGATGGTTCATATACGTTATTGGTACTTTAGGTCTATTAGGATAGTTTTCACTTGAAGCAGAAAGTGTTTCATCGCAGATTCTAATATATTTTATAAAATCTAATTCCGCCAATTGAAGTGCCATGTTCACAATTTCCACAGGCAATTCTTTAACTCTGCTAATTACCCAAATCTGTTTCCCGTTTTCATTGAATGGCAAAAATAGCTTTTCAAATTCTTTTCTCTTTATTAGCTTGCTCATTCAATGTCTTTTTCAGGTTTGTAATTCTCTGATTGTTTTTTTGCTGCGGAGTTACAATCCCAAATATAAGCCATTTAATATTAATTGAGGGACTTCTTTTTGTCTATGCTGCTCCTGATGGGGAGAGTTATTG
>CAISYK010000390.1 GCA_903889605.1 uncultured Bacteroidota bacterium | reverse complement strand
TTTTTTTGTTCTATTGACAATTCAGATTGATTGAGTACGCCTTCTACAGCGCCTTTGCAGGCAATGATGGGATCGGTTTTTTTATCGCTGAAAACATGCGTCATTATGGGAGGCTTTCCGCTTAAAGGGTATTCATTTATTATCGAATATTCGGGGCGTTTATCAATTGCTGCGACAGATGAATAAACCTGGTGAATAGATTTTTCCATCGCGTCAAAAGGTTCAATTTCCGAAGACCACATGGCATATTCAAGAACCGAATTAAAATTAAAAGACTCTATCGTGTAATCATAAATTTTATTTTGTGCAAAATCGTAAATTGCGGAAATCTGCATTTTGTTTTCTGTGATAGTGCCTGTTTTGTCAGTGCATATTACTGTGGCTGCACCCAAAGTCTCTACTGTATGCGGACTTCTTGCAATTACTTTTTTCTTATACAGATGATAGGCGCCTAATGCCATAAAAGTGCTGAAAGCAACTGGTATTTCTTCCGGCAAGACAGACATTGCTAATGTCAGTCCATGCAGTAAACCTTCAAGAATGCTTTTTGACAAATAATAATTGACTGCCCAAACAATAATAAAAGCTATTACACCCATGCCTACCAATGAACGTACGAAACTTTTAATTTGATTTTGCAGCGGAGTTTTCGTTATTTCAATTTCCTCCAGTGACTGTCCTATTTTACCTAAGGACGTATGTTTTCCAATATAAACTACTTTTGCAACACATGATCCTGTCATAATCATAGTGCCTTGAAAAATAATGTTGTTAGGTGCCTGTATTTCTTTAAAAACAGGTAAGGCTTCACCAGTCAGGATACTTTCATTCACTGAAAAGTCGTGCGGCTCCATAACTAATGCATCAGCAGGAACAATGTTCCCATCCTCAACAACAATTATATCATTCATCACAATTTCTTCAGCTGCAATTTCTTTGATTGTTCCATTACGTATAACCTTTGCATTGGGACTGGAAAGCTTTTTTAAAGCATCTACAGCACTTCTGCTTTTGTTTTCCTGATAAAGCGAGATACCTGAAACAAAAAATAAGGCAACAAGCATAATAATACCTTCATTATACTCACCAAGAAAAAAGTAAATAATAGCGGCGCAAACAAGAATTAAAAATAGAGGCTCTGAAACAATTTCCTTTACAACCTGCCAAAATCTGGTTTTTGTTTCAGATTCAATAGTGTTGGCCCCGAATTGCGAACGATTTATTTCTATTTCATTATCGCTTAACCCTTTAAAATTTTCAAATGCCATTTATTTTATATTTTATGAAGATTATTTTAAAATGACTTTGAATTATATGAATTGGAATTTATATACATCATTAATCAAATGAATATATAAAAGTTTAATGTTTTGTCTTTTTCTGACAAAGGTATATTTCATTATGATTTAATTTTAAGAAAAAAACAAGCCTGTTTTGATATATTTGTTTCGGCAGCAGTTATCGGCAAATAGTTTCCGCATAAAGGGCTGCGATGCGATTAATTGAACAACATATACTTCGGAACATATTTGCTGATAATTTTCCCGACTTTGCCTGCAGCGCGGAATGATTAAGACATCAGAAATTTTAAGATGCATAAAGTTATAGCTTATTACATTTTTTTAATTTTTAATGCTGTTAAATAAATACAAATTTCGTTTGTGGAAAAATTCAGATGATTTTTATACAAAATCAAAGATTTTAGTTAAATTTGTTATTATTATAATTTTGATAATTTTACTTTAGCCTTATAAATATTTTTTATGAAAACATTTTTTTCTATTTCCATCCTGTTTGTTCTTGGCATATCATTTTTATTTTCATGCTCACAAGAAAAAAAACCGGTAATAGAGAGTATTTCAAGTGAAGTGAAAGCCGATTCTTTAAAGGCTGTACGAAAAACAGAAAAAAAGGATTTTTCAATTGGAGAAAAAGTATATACAGATAA
>CAISYK010000389.1 GCA_903889605.1 uncultured Bacteroidota bacterium | reverse complement strand
TACCGTACGTTCCAAACCAAATATTTCCAACTTTATCTTCCGCTATGCACCTAACCATATTAAATGCAAGGCCCTGCTCTTTAGTATAGTTGGTAAATGATTTAACAAGTTTTCCATTTATTTTTTTTATGTCTTGGTATATGCTTTTAGGAATAATTTCCCCTCTTTGCAGAGCTACATCAACGGCATCAACCCGGTTCCCGTCATAGCGGCTAACCCCGTCTTTTGTGCCGAACCAAATATTCCCTATTTTATCTTCAATTATGGTCCAAACCTTATTACTAGGCAGCCCTTGCTCTGTTGTAAAATTCGTAAATGATTTCCCGTCATATCGGCTCACTCCTCCGCCATCAGTGCCGAACCAAATATTTCCTGTTTTATCTTCTGTGATGCAGAAAATTCCATTATTTGCCAGTCCTTGCGCTGTTGAATAATTTACAAATGATTTACCGTCATAACGGCTCACTCCTCCGCCGGGAGTGCCGAACCAAAGATTTCCCATTTTATCCATAAATGAACAGCTTATGGCATCCATAGCAAGGCCATTGTCTGTAGTATAGGTTTGCATTTGAGAAAAGAAGCCGGCAGGTTTTGTTTCGGGAGGCGTAAGAGTCAGCTTCCCATTCTTTTGGTAAAATGTTTGATCAGTAAGTTTGGCTGGAATTATTATATTGCTGGGAGCCGGGCAGGTGTCTGGTAAAACAATAATTGGATTATTGATAATAATGGAAATCGGGGCAATTAGGCTGTCCTCTTTTATTTCTGGTTTGTTATTTTTAATTCTGTTGTCTGAGCAGGATGAAAAGAATAACAGCCCGCCTATAAAAAGAATGACAATGAAAATGATGATGTGGAAATGTGTTTCTTTTATCAATTTTTTTTTACTTTTTATATGGTATACCAAATATATTAAATTATTAGGTTGAATAATTGAAAAGCATTGATAAATCTGCTATTTTAAAGGCTTTGCTTAGTATTAAAATATAAATGAGCTTACAAATATTATTGCATTTTTAAACCCGCATCCCAATTATACAAACATCATCCACCTGCTCTAAACGGCCTTTCCAATTATCAAACACATCATTTAATTTTTGTTTTTGAATTTCCATCGGCTCAGTCCGGTTTGTTAACAGCAGCTCCTGTAATTGTTTGTACTTAAATTTCTTTCCATCCTCACCGCCGAATTGGTCGGCATAACCATCAGTAAAAAGATAAAATGATGTTCCGCTTTCTAAATTAAAAATGTTGTTTGTAAATAACCCCATGTTATCCTGGTAACCTATGGGTTGTTTATTTGGTTTTATTTGAATTAACTCTCCGTTTTTAATCAGGTATAATGGATTATTCGCACCAGCCCACAGCAGTTCTTTTGTTTCCAGATGCAGACGCGTCAATGAAATGTCCATACCGTCTTTGCTGTCACCTGGTTTACCTGTTTGACTTAATTCTTTAACAATTTTATCACGTAATTGATTAAGAATTTCGGCTGGAGATAAGTTATGGTTGTTTGCTGTTATTTCATTCAAAAATGCAATACCGAGCATACTCATAAAAGCGCCTGGTACTCCATGCCCTGTGCAGTCAACGGCGGCCGAATAAAAATAATTTTGCTGTTCAAGTGCCCAATAAAAATCGCCGCTTACTATGTCTTTTGGCTTAAACAATATAAAATGCTCAGGCAGATGCCCGCTAACATGATCTTCCTCTTTTAACAATGCATCTTGTATTCTTTTAGCATAGTTTATGGAATCAATTATGTCTTTGTTTTTTTCTACAACAACTTTTTTTGCTCTTCTACAACTTTTTTTTGTTCCATGATAGTAACTGTTGCTTTGCGGATTTCTTCGGCAAGTTCCTTTGCTTTAGCCATTAACCGCCTTCCATTCCATAAAACAATTACGGCAATTGCCGCAATCAATCCAATTCCATAAAATGTATACATCCACCAGGTTCTGTACCAAGGCGGCAGAACTTTAAATGTATAAGTTATTGGTTCGCTCCAAATTCCAAACGGGCTTTGAGCTTTTAATTTAAACGTATAAGTACCTTCATAAATGTTGCCGAATGAGGCAGTTGTTTTATTTGTAATTGGATTCCATTCATTATTATAACCCTCTAAAATGTATTGATAACGGACGAGGTATGGCCGGGATGTTTCAATTGCAGCAAAATCAATTGTTATATTATTTTGCCTGTGCGGTAATTCAAGATTTTCAGGGATTGGATAAAACTTCGAAATGTCATCAAATTTTATTTCTCCAAATTTCTCGAGCATTGTTTTGCGCTCTGCGGCAGTTAATACCTTCCCTAAAGTTGTGACTTCTTCTGTAATATTGGGAGGTGTATTTGCAGTATCAGTATTTTCCAACTTTAAATTTTGAACTTTAAACTTTGAATTCTCTAAGTTATTCCAGCAAATATTTTCATTATTTATTTTTACGTTCTGAATAAAGACATCCGGCGGCAGAGTGTTTTTATTTAATGAGGCATAATCAAACCGCACTAATCCGGTTTTATCTGAACCTGTTGCTATCCATATGATATCTTTGCTGTCTTTGAACATAGCGTTCTGACCAGCATTCACATCTTTTACCGGATAGCCCATGGCAGAATTATAAATTTCGAAAACTGGGGTATAGTTTTTTAACTCCTCGTTAGAAGTTCTTCCAAAATCCTCCCCCGATTGAATAATTTGTCCATGCTTATCCTTCCAGCCTGTAAGAACGGCTATTCCCAAATTTGTTCCAATTACTAAGTAATCCCCTTTTGTTTTTTCTACCTCCATTTGTTTCTCCCTGTAAAGGAGAGAGGCTGGCTGCGGCGCGCATAACACCACAACCTGTGTTACAGTATTATCAGGAAGGCCCTGTTCTGAGGTGAAATTAATAAATGATTTTCCATCGTAACGCGATAACCCTCCGGTAAGTGTGCCGAACCAAAGGTTTCCCCCTTTATCTTCTGTGATACTCAGCACAGTATTATTTGCAAGCCCCTGCATGGTTGTGTAATTTGTGAAGGTTTTAACAAATTTTCCATTTATTTTTTTTAGATCTTCTTGTGATTGCAGAGCCGTTTTATCTCCCATTTCAATTGCATCAATCCGGTTACCATCGTAACGCGATACACCTCCGCCTTCTGTGCCGAACCAAATATTTCCAGTTTTATCTTCCGTGATGCACAGTACAGTACTATTTACCAGCCCCTGGGCGGTGGAATAATTGGTAAATGATTTAGCAAGTTTCCCATTTGTTGTTTTTTGGCCTTGCTGTGTTAGCTGGGCAATTTTGTCTCCTCGTTGTATTGCATCAACCCGGTTGCCGTCGTAGCACGATATCCCTCCGCCCTGTGTACCGAACCAAATGTTTCCTAATTTATCTTCTTTGATACATAACACGGTATTATGTGTCAGCCCATTAGCCGTGGTATAATTGGTAAATGATTTGCCGTCATAGAGCGATACACCGCCATTAAATGTTCCGAACCAAATATTTCCGGCTTTATCTTCCATTATGCTCCTGACAACATTTTTTTTCAGCCCTTGATTGATTGTAAAATTGGTAAATGATTTAATATAGCTGCCATCAGTTTTTTTCTTAAGGTCTTGTTGTAATAGCTTATCAGTTTTTTCTCCTTTTTCTATTGCCTCAACGCGGTTGCCGTCATAGCGGCATACTCCGCCGCCATCGGTGCCGAACCAAAGGTTTCCGGCTTTATCTTCTGCTATGCTCCACACTACATTAAAAGCAAGCCCTTTGGCAACTGTAAAATTGGTAAAGGATTTACCCCCATAGCATGTAACCCCTCCGCCATCAGTTCCAAACCAAAGATTCCCGTTTTTATCTTCTGTGATGCTGAAAACATTATCATTTGTAAGCCCATGCGCGGTAGAAAAATTGGTAAAGTATCTTATCTGGTTGTTATTGGACTTGTTTTTTTTTATCAGTTTTTGTCCGTTAATATTATCGGAATCATCAAAAGTATTGTAAGCTAGATTCGCATCATAGCATGATATACCTAACCCATCAGTTCCGAACCAAATATTTCCTTTTTTATCTTCCGTGATGCACCACACATTATTAGCAAGCCCATTTGCGCTATTAAAATTTGTAAATGATTTTACAAGTTTTCCGTTCATTTTTTTTAGGTCTTTTTGTGTCTGCTGAGCAATTTTATCTCCTCTTTCTATTGCTTTAACCCTGTTCCCATCATAGCGCGATACACCACCGCCCTGTGTTCCGAACCAGATGTTTCCTCTATTATCTTCAGTAATGCATGTAACCCTATTATTTGCCAGCTCCTGATCAATTGTGTAATTGGTAAACGATTTGGCAAGTTTTCCCTTTATTCTTTTAATTTCTACCTTTGATGGATCAGCAATAATATCTCCTCTTTCCGCTTCATCATATCTGTTTCCATCATAGCATGATACTCCTCCGCCAGAAGTGCCGAACCACATATTCCCCTCCTTATCCTCAAGGATGCATCTAACATTGTTATTTGCAAGTCCATCAGCAATGGTATAATTTGTAAACGACTTAACAAGTTTACCGTTTGTTTTTTTCAGGTCTTGCTGTGTTTGCTGAGCAGTTTTATCCCCTCTTTCAATTGCATCAATGCGGTTCCCGTCATAACGCGATACTCCTCCGCCTTCAGTTCCGAACCAAATATTTCCCATTTTATCTTCCGCGATGCTTCTCACGTTATTATTTGGAAGCCCCTGCAAAGTGGTATAATTGGTAAAGGATTTCCCATTATAGCACGATACTCCTCCGATTTGTGTCCCGAACCAAATATTCCCCATTTTATCCTCCGCAATGCTCCATACCATATTATTTGCCAGCCCCTGCATGGTTGTATAATTAGTAAATGATTTACCATCATATCGGCTCACTCCGCCGCCAAAAGTACCGAACCAAAGATTTCCTTTTTTATCCATAATGGCGCATGAAATACCATCCAATGCCAAGTTGTTGTCGGTGGTATAGGTTTGCATTTGAGATAAATATCCGGCAGGTTTTGTTTCCGGTGGGGCACTTTTAAACATTTTTCCATTCCATAGCCTGATAGTTTTGCCGGCATTGTTTGTAGGCACAATAATATTGCTTGGCGATGGGCAGGTATCAGTATTAACAATAATTGGATTTGAAATTATTATGCTTGCAGGAGCAATATGTCTGTCATTTTTTGTTTCCTGTATATTATTTTCCCCGCTTTTATGTGAACAGCGAGAAAATATAAGCATTCCGACGATATAAATGAAGCCGGTAATAATGATTTTGTATGAATATGATTTTACCGTCAAACCTTCTCTAATGTTTAAATTTGGTAGCCAAATGTATTAATTATTTGTTTTAGAATAATAATAGTTATTCTTTGCTCGTTCACTTA
>CAISYK010000388.1 GCA_903889605.1 uncultured Bacteroidota bacterium | reverse complement strand
AGGAGGCAATGCCATTGCATCAGGATTGCTTTCAGGGTCATACAGCGTAACAGTAACAGATGCAAATGGATGTACAGCTTCAGATGGAGTAACAGTAAATGATAATGCCGGTCCGACAGCAATAGTTACTTCTTCAACAAATATTTCATGCAATATAGGTTCAAATGGAACGGCAACTGTGAGTGTATCAGGGGGAAGCGGACCATTTACATATTCCTGGCTTCCTTCGGGCGGAAACAGTGCCGCTGCAATAGGTTTGCTTCCTGGTACTTATACTGTAACAGTTACCGATGCTAATTTATGTCAGTCACTTCCGGCAGTGAGTCCTGAGATAACTGAGCCTTATCCAATATTAATATCGGTCATAAAAAATGATGTTAGTTGTTTCGGAGTTAATGATGGAACAGCTTCAGCCATTGGGTCAGGCGGTACTCCTGGTTATACTTATCAATGGCTTCCCAGCGGAACAGCAGGTTCAAGCATAAGCAGTCTTTCAGCATCAACATATACAGTACAGGTCACAGATTTAAATGGCTGCCAGCAAACAACGCCTGTAACTATTAATGAGCCAAGTGAATTGACTTCTGTAATATCAACTACTACTAATGTCAGCTGCAACAGCTTAACAAATGGATCAGCAACAGCGGCAATAAGCGGAGGTACAATAGTTTATAATTATAACTGGCTGCCATTTGGAGGTAATGGACCAACAGGAACAGGTCTGTCGGTTGGAACTTACACAATAACAATAACAGATTTTAATGGTTGTACAACTTCGAGCTCTGCAGTAATCACTCAGCCAGCTCCTGCACTTTCAGCAATAGGCAATGGAACTCCAACAAGCTGCTACGGAGGATCAAATGGTACAGCGGTTGTAAATGCAATCGGCGGAACACCAGTTTATTCATACCAATGGACGCCTGCAGTATCAATAAATGAAATTGCTTCCGGACTTTCAGCTGGAAATTATATTATATTAGTAACTGATGCAAACAGCTGCCAGACAAATGTTTCAGTAAGTATAACCCAACCATCTGCAATTACAGGCACACTGGCACTTGTAAATCCGACCTGCGGTTTATTAAATGGTTATATATCATCACAGCTTTCAGGAGGCTCACTCCCATATTCATATTTATGGTCATCGGGAAATTCAACAAATATTGGACTATATAATTTAGGTTCCGGAACTTACAATTTACAGATAACAGATTCATTGAATTGTATTTTTTCGTTATCAGCTAATCTGGTAAACATACCTAAACCATCAGTAAGTATTTCATCTATAAATAATGTTTCATGTTTTGGAGGAAATAATGGTTCAGCAGTAATAAATATTACACAAGGGACAGCGCCTTATACAATAGATTGGACTCCTTCAGGGGGAAATAATTTATCTGCATCTTCATTATCTTTAGGAACTTATAATATAAGAGTTATTGATGCGATAGGATGTGAAACAATAGATAGTCTGATTATAGCTGAACCAGCTCCTGTTGATGTTTCTGTATCTTCATTAAATAATGTTTTATGTAACGGCGGAAATACTGGATCTATATCTGTATCTGCAGCGGGAGGTTCTGGGGCACCTTATACATATTTATGGACACCTGCCAACGTAAATTCCTCAACGGCCTCCAATCTCACAGCAGGAACCTACACAGTTGATGTGATGGATCAAAATAATTGTATTAAAGCAATTTCTGCTGTTATTACTCAGCCGGCATTGCTTTCATCATCTATTGATTCAGTCATTATTCCAGTTTGTTTTGATGGATCAGGAGGTGCATCAGTTCTTGCAGCCGGAGGGATTCCTCCATATTCTTATTTGTGGTCAGCGCCTGCAATACTGCAGACTGGTTGTACAGCCGAACTTACGGCAGGTTCATATACATTAACAGTCACTGATTCGAATGGATGTACAGCGAGCAGCATTATATTAATTACTCAGCCGCTGCAGGTAATTACAACAGCAGGGGTAAATGATACAATTTGTCTTGGCCAAACTGGAAGTATAACTGCAGCGGGATCAGGCGGGGCTGGGATTTATCATTATGCCTGGCAGCCTTCAGGTGCCATTACTTTAGGAACATTACCTATTACTCCTACAACAAATACAACCTATACAGTGGCTGCATATGATCAAAACGGCTGTCCGGGTACACCTTCCGCTGTTACTGCCATTGTATACAATTTAACCGGAGCAAATGTTCAGGCAATAGCTGCATCTCCAATTTGTCCTGGTCAAAGTTCAACAATTTATGTTGAAACATCAGGAACGACTGGTCCGCTGACTTATCAATGGAATAATAATTTAGGAACTGGCCCTGGTGTTTACATTGATGCACCTTCACAGCCAACAACATACATTGTTACTGTCAGCAATATGTGCGGAATGTCTGTAAGTGATTCAGCGGAGGTGTTAATAAATCCGCAGCCTTCAATTGGATTATCATGTGATCCTAACACATTATGTGCACTTGGAGAGGTTCAATTCACCGATAGTTCTGTCACTGGAAATATTAATGATCCAATTATTGGCTGGTATTGGAATTTTGGAGATGGATCGTCATCAACTGATCAGAACCCACTGCATAACTTTGACCAAGCCGGCATTTATTATGTTACTTTAACTGTAAATACAGGGGGCGGATGCACGTCAAACAGCAGTTCTGCACCTTTAACAATAACCGCATATCCTGCTCCGGTGGCGGCATTTTCTCTTAATTCATCAGATCTTCTTATTCCTTATGATGTTTTGGCCTGTAATAATCAATCATCTGGAGCAGATTCCTATATCTGGAGTTTTGGCGAAGGAGGAAGCTCCACTGAAACTAATCCCCACTATACTTACACGTTATCAGGCAACTTTCAAATTCAGCTTATTGCAGTATCACAGTTCGGATGCATGGATACTGCTTATGCAGAAGTTACAACAAATGCAAATATTATTTTTCCCAATGTATTCACTCCAAACCCCGATGGGGCGAATGGAGGCACTTATACACTTTTTGATTTAAATAATGATGTGTTTTTCCCATTCACTTATGGTGTGATTGAGTATAAATTAGAAATGTTTAACCGCTGGGGCGAACTTATTTTCGAATCGTTTGACATTAAACAAGGATGGGACGGTTATTACAGAGGTCAATTGTGTCAGCAAGACGTTTATGTTTGGAAGGCATACCTAAAACTGAATAATGGAAAAGTATATAACTTAAAAGGTGATCTAACACTTTTAAGGTAACCCCCCATTTTTAAATGAATTCTATTACTAAAATATGTAAGATGCTGAAGTCATATCTTTTGGACGTTCCCTTTTTTGATTGTATTACAAATTTCAAGACACTTTTATAATAATTTTTTT
>CAISYK010000387.1 GCA_903889605.1 uncultured Bacteroidota bacterium | reverse complement strand
TTTTTTATTTCATGGTACTGTCCTGAAGCATCATTTTTTTCTGTGGTTTCATGCTGCCAGGTTATATGGTAAGGAACATGTACAGCTTTTCCGCCTATTGAAATAACCGGCAGAATATCTGATTTCAGGGAATTCCCGACCATTAAAAATTCATCGTTCTTAATGTCCAGCCGTTTTAATAGTTTATGATATTCGGCGTCGTTCTTGTCATTCATAATTTCAACATGTTGGAAATGATGAAGCAAACCAGAACTGTTTAATTTACGGTGCTGATCTAATAAGTCTCCTTTGGTCGCAACTACAAGGATGTAGCGATCTTTTAAATTGTTCAGAACAAATTCAATGTCGGCAAGCAATTCAACCGGCTTTCCTAACAGATCTTTCCCAAGGTTAAGTATGGCCTCAATTTTTTCAGCGGAAATTTTTCTTTCGCTTATTCGTAAAGCTGTTTCAAGCATTGACAGCATAAACCCTTTCACACCGTATCCATACTTTTCCAGGTTGTCAATTTCAGTTTTGAAAAGTTCGTTTGAAATATTCTCTTTTGTTGAGTAGTTTTCCATAAGCTTACAAAACGATTTTTCAGCTTCCTGAAAATATGGCTCATTTATCCAAAGAGTATCATCTGCATCGAACCCTATTACTTTTATTTTTTCCATTTTGTTTATGAGGTAATGATTTTCAATTTCAAACATGAAGATTGCTTCGGAAGAGCTTCACAGCAATTGCCAAAAGTATCACGCCAAACACTTTACGCAGAATATTAATACCGCCTGGCCCAAGAAGTTTTTCCAGCCAATTCATATATTTCAGAACGAGATAAACGAAAACCAGATTAATTAGTATGGCAGCAATTATGTTCTCTACTTCTTTGAACTCTGCACGTATGGAAAGCAGAGTGGTCAGGGTTCCTGTTCCGGCTATAAGAGGAAAAGCAATTGGAATAATGCTGGCAGTTGCGGAAGTATCGTCTTTGTAAAAACGGATGCCGAGTATCATTTCAAGCGCAAGAAAAAAGAGTATAAGTGATCCAGCAATGGCAAAATCACTGACTGTGATTCCTATAAGTTTTAGGATGCTCTCACCAACAAAAAGAAACACGATCATTATAACTCCAGAAATAAAAGTTGCCTTGGCGCTTTCAATCTTCCCTACTTTATTCTTTACATCAATTAAAATAGGCAGGGAACCTATTATATCTATCACGGCAAACAAGATCATCGTGATGGTGAGAATATCTTTTATCGAAAAATTCATGATGCAAATGTAAGGGAAATATATTTTGCGGAAGAGATACAATAATCAGCGAATCTTTATTTTAGTCTCAAAGGCATTTATAGAAATCATTTTCACCCACTAATTGTATTATTAAAGCTATTTAAAATACTATTTCAACGAATTTATCAAGATTTAACATGAACAGAGAAATATATTTGAATTGAAATTCACCGATTTTCTCATTTTAGGGTTTGGCTTTGTTTGGAAATAATTTCTAGCGCGGCGTGGAAAATATGTAAATATGAAATGAAAGGAAATTACTATTAGCAGAACAAAATTGATATACAAAAAGAGAATTTGTTTAAAAAATATATTAACCTTCAATTAGCAAATATTCAATGAATACAAAAACAAAATGGGTAATCGATTCAGCGCAAAGCGTAATTGGTTTCGAAGTGAAACATTTAGCAATTTCAAATGTAAAAGGAGTCTTCAATATTTTTAATGCCGGTATATATACTGATGACAATGATTTTTTAACAGCTGCAATTGATTTTAGAATTTCAACCTCTTCTATTAATACTGGTGATGTTTATAGGGATGAATATTTGAAAAGTTTCGTTTTTTTTGATGTCAAAAATCATAATCAAATAACATTTCGTGGTAACTCTATGGAAAAGTTAGAAATTGATGGAAATTATGAAATGCCTGGTGACCTGACAATAAAAGGTATTACAAGAAGCTTGAAATTAGCTGTAGAATTTGAAGGATTGAAGAAAAACATTTTCGGAAGAGAAACAGCAAACTTTTCAATAGAAGGGAAAATTAATAGGAAAGACTGGGGACTTAATTGGAATACTGCTTTAGAAGACAGTGGAATGATAAGCAGTGATGTTGTATTGTTAAAATGTAAATTCAAACTTAAAAAAGCAACAATTCAAGATTTTGAGCTGCCTATAGAAATAATGCCACAGCAAACAGCAGCAAAGTTCGTTTATTAGTAGAATTTTTAGTGTTTCTTTTTGAAAATAATTATGTTTTATTAATTGCTCAGTCCATGCAGTTGGATTAAGCGATTCCATGCTGAGCGACAATCCAGCATGGCTCAACTCCGTTCATCATAATGTATCAAACATAAGAAATTTAAAAAGCAGAGTATATTTTACAATGCCAACTAACACATTTGCCTTATCCTAATTTATAGTTTCAGTGTTTTTTACAAGTTTTTTGTACTCATTTTTAATTATATCAAACTCGGCAATAATTTGACTGCGTTCTGCAATAAGGCTTGAAATAACTGCATTTTTTTTGTAAAATAACATCATGAGTATCCATTTTGTCCTGATTTTATCAAAAGTATGAAAGTACCAGTAAGCAAATGCTCCGCTGATTGGAAGGCTTAATCCATAGGCAATTGTAAGCAAATGATTATGTGTTAAATGCCATACTAAAACAATTTGTGTGATATAAAAAATAAGAAAAGTGAAAAATCCGCTTACCATGCTTATTGATCCAACAAACTCAATGCTCGAACTTATTT
>CAISYK010000386.1 GCA_903889605.1 uncultured Bacteroidota bacterium | reverse complement strand
TGGCAAAAACAAATAAAAAATAATTTTCTTCCGCTGTGAAATGTTTTTGCCACGACCTACTTTCATTGCGAACTGAAATGATGAAGCTTACTAAAAACGGCCATATCATTTAGGTGATGTTGGCTGCAAGCGTAGAAAAAGTTTCCTTTTACGCAGAAAACAAAGTCCTTGGCAGACAGACTTTCGTTGACTTTTTAAATATTTTGTTTTGAAGACAAAAACGTGTTAGCTACTTATTTCAACAATTTACAATTATGAAAAATATAAATTCAAAGTACACTATTTGTACAGCTGGAGTTTATTGGGAAAAAGAATATTCAATAACTCCAAAAATAGAAATGGAAGTAAATTTGGCGCTATATGAGAATCTTAATGACAACTCTCAAAATTTATATGACACATGGGTGTTATATTCTTATAATCTACCTAAACCAAAACTTGTAATTGCCAATTAATTCAAGCGGAATGAGTTCTTTCTCTAACAACTCTATCTCTAAAATATCTTCGCTTTCTTTTATATTTTCTATTTCAAAGGAAGCCAAAATTTCTTTCGGTATTACTAAACTATATATATGAGATTGCAGGTCGTCTTTTTTCATCTGGAGCTTTTTAACCAAAAGTAAAAATAGTATCTTAGCACATCAAAATTATTTTAACCCATTTTTGTTTACTTTTACTTTTTTTTTTACTTTCACCGAAATTTCAACTCAAGTAACATGAAAAAAATATTGATTGTGCTATTCGCCATCATAACTTTTAATTCACATGCACAAGTTGCAGTTAAACTGCTTGATTTTCAGCCTCGAGGCGATCAAGCATTTTTTATGAAAAGAAACTTTGCCGGAGAGGTAATGTATTTGGCTCCATTCAAGAAAAAAAAGTTAAGATCCCGAATCGGACTTGAAATCGTGTCACTGCATCCTCGCCTTGATACCTTTAATTATACTACCTCAGGAAGCGACAGTCAAGGCGATGTCATCTGTCCTGCCTACATTGTATTTCATAAGTATACCATGTATAAAGTGTTCCTCGGATTTGACCTGCCAGTTATAAGAAATAAATCTTTCATTGGCTATGCAGGTTTGGATTTAGCATTAGGCGAATTGAAATATGATTATACTCAATACAACATAGACAGAGGTGGAGAGGTGCTGTTTCATAATGCTGCAAATGCATTAATGGAGGAGATAAGGTTTAGAATTGGATGTGAATACCTCCCAATTGAAAATGTTGGTATTTTTGCCGAATTAACGCCTGCATTTTCAACTATGAAAGGAAATGTAGTCGGGAATTATTTTTTTACCTATGATATAGGGGTTGGAATCCACTTTATTATTTTTAATTAAAAATATAAGAGCTGATTAAACTTTAAACAGTTCGGCCGAAACCCTCCAATTTTGTTAACCATAAAAAAGCAAAAAAAATGAAAAGAGAATTTTATTTGATCATTATGTTTTTTGCGGTTATTTCTTCCTGCAAAAAAGTTGAGAAAGACATGAATGATTATTATCCGACCGTCACAACGATTTCCGCCACCAAATTACCTGATGGCAGCGTGGAAGTAAAGGGTGAAATAACTTCAATCGGCCTTGGGGACGTCAGTGATGCAGGTTTTTGCATGAGCACCTCACCCATTCCTGAAATGTTAGACAATCAAGCCATTGCTAATATCCAGGGAAATTTATTTTCTGTAACATATTCAAATTTTGAACTTTATACAAGATATTATTTCCGAACATGGAGCGCTAATCGTTACGGTTATACATACGGCAATATCATTCATGTAGATAGCATACAAAAAGCTCTTATAGTCGCTCCTTGTTCTCCACCTATGAACACTATAGATATTGGGGCCGGTGGGCTACAAGAAACATATTCCTCCGTTAGCTTTAACGGAACCAATACTTTTCAGGCACATTCTAATTCCATTGTGGCGCATTTTGAATTTGATTCAAAACCTGTTACAGGGATTTATACAACATCCTCTTCGGCCGGCCCAGGTGCGGTTTGTGTCTTTTTTTTTACAGGAAGTATGGGGCCTACATTAAATAGCGGCACTCCTGTATATGTGAACCAAACAAGTTCAAATTCGTGGGAAATAGTATTGTGCAATGCGCCTTGGACGTATAGCGGAACACAATTTTATATGACAACAAAATTTACTTATCCATTATAGGCGAGTCAAATTACAAATCAATCATCCGGTAATTTTTAATCTCTAAAAAAAAATAAAAATGAAAAAAATTATATTCATCAGTCTAATTATAAACATGAGCTTGACCAGTTTAAAATCTCAAACTGGAAATATTAAGATGAGTGATCCGCTTGACACTCAAGAAGGAAAAGCAAAAGTAAAATCTGAAGGCACTACGGGGAAAGGGTTATCAAAAAATATGTCTTCCTTAGATATAATTGGTGTTGTAAACGGTAACACATACTCTGTTACCACTGATAATGACCAATTAGTATTGAACATACACAGCAAGTCAATGGAACTTGTGCAACAAAAAGTATTAAACTTTAATTTGGATAAAAAAAGATATCTGCTCGCCTCAAATTTTCGCGGAAGAACTTTGGCTGAAACCAAAGTAAACATTGTAACGAATTATTACATTTCAGGCAATTATATAAATTTTTTCATAGAAAGTATTGCTAAAAAAAATGGCTTCTATGAATTACTTATGGTTAGGACCGATTTAAAGCTAACTGAAGATCCTAAAGTTTACACACTAATTAAATCAAAGGAACAAACCGACAACAAGCCAGGTGTAGAAGCATATGGCGATGGCTATACGTTTAAAGTAAAGCAATCTCCTGACAGTACAAAAAATTTAATATGTTTTATAATCTCTCATACTATTACTTTTAAGGTTTATGACAAAAATTTTGAAAATGTATTAACAGGTAAAGATGTGGAAATTAACAAAGAAAGTTGGTTTCTAAGATTACTTACTTTTGACATTGATAATCTCGGAAATGCCTATACATTGGTAAAGATTGCTGAAAAAACAGGCAAAGAATGGTTTGAATTAACCTCTTTTCAAAAAGAAACGGGGTCCCCCCAAAATTTCGAATTAAGTATTCCAGAAAAACACATACGAAGTATTGATATGAAGTGCTTTAATGATAACACTATTTTTTTAACCGGTTTTTATAATAAAAGGGGTAAAAAATCTGACGGTTATTTTAATTATATTTTTGATTGCAAATCTCAAGCGATTGCAAATCAAAACATAAGTGAGCCCGTGGGATTATATGATGAAAACTCGGATGACGGAATACTCCAAGTAAAAAATATTTTTAATTCAAACGATGGATATTATGTAGTTGGAGAGCAACTGGAGGAAATAGTTGACAAATTCCCTACTTATAATTATGGAGACATTGTTTGCCTAAAACTTGATAATAAGGGAGGTGTTATAAAAGTAAACAAAGTAAATAAACGCCAATGGGAAATCCCTGCCCCATCCGTTTGTTCATTGCTTAATAATGACGCCATTTACCTGTTGTTTGTGGATCTGGATAAAAACATAAATACTAAAGACATTAAAGAATACAAAAGTATTTTCGGAAAAATACCAAAAGAAGTTTCTTTACAAGAAGCCGTTGTAAATTTTAAAGATATTCCTAAAAAAACTGTAATCCAATCGTTACAAAACACTGAAAAGGATTTATATCCTAGACCCATGGACAGTAGAGGAAATAACAATACCTTTATTATTAATTTTAAGAAACAACTTGGCTTACTTCAAGTAAAATAGCTAATTCTAAGGAAGCAAAACAAATAACCAAAAACTTCACCTTAGTGGTAGTTTAAAATACAATTCATTATCAACTTATTATTTTGTCGACTCAATAAAGTGAAAATCTAGACCCTTTAAAACGAGCGACATCAAAAAGTAAAATAAATAGGAAAACAAAAATTTTATAAAATGAAAAAAGTAATTCTTTTAGCAATTATTGCCTTTACGGCAAACTTTGTAAATGCCCAGTAGCTGCAAATCAATGGACCAATGAATATTAAAAGTTTTGCTGTAAGCGGGAACAATATTTTTGCTGGCGGAGCTGGAGGGGTGTTTTTATCAACAAACAATGGAAATATTTGGACTGCTGTAAATACTGGTTTAGCAGATACTGCTGTTTATGCATTAGCAATTAATGGGAATAACATTTTTGCTGGAACGTATGGCGCCGGCGTATTTTTGTCCACTAATAATGGCTTTTCATGGACTGCCGTCAATACTCTAACTTTAAACAACAAACAACAAACGAAATAGATATTAGTGGCTTTCCAAAAGGACTTTATATTGTAAAGTTTTATGACGGAGATAAAATTAATACAGAAAAAATTTTAAAACAGTAATTTTTCCTAATGGGAGACTTTCAAACCTGCTGAACTATGCATAATAAAACCGCAAGAAGCAAGAGCTGACAGATTCACTCAAACAAACTTAGCATCGGGTTACGAACTGCGGGTAATCAGTCTTCTATGGATTACGCACTATGGGTAATAAGACTTATATGTATTACAAACTGCGGCTAATAAGACTTCTATGTGTCACTAACAATGGATAATTGGACTTTCCTTCGTAGATTTAATCACCCGACAGAAAGAACGCCAGCAACCAACATCACCTAAATTAAATGGCCGTTTATAGTAAATTTCATCATTGGAGTTCGCAATGAAAATCGGTCGTGGCAAAAACATTTCACAACGGCATAAATTTATTTTTTATTTGTTTTTGCCACTTGTAATTTTATAATTTTGCTTACGAAATCGGCCTCTTCATTTAGCTAATCGTTAGCGGTTCGTTGTTTCTTTTTTCTGTCTTGCTTTGTCTGTGCGCAGTATGGTGTCTTGGTGTGTTGGTTTGCAAGCTCTTTTTATTTTTTTGTGCGCTTGCATTTTGCGTTGCAATAATAAAATGTGCTTGCAAATGCGCTGGTATTCCGTAATACATTCCGAAGTCAAATTACCCCAGTTCGTAACACTTAGATTCCTATTACCCGCAGTTCGTAATACTGCGCAAGCAAACGCAATAAATGCCTGAAATGGCCGTTATGCAAAAATGAAATTGCCCTTTCTCTTGATTTTATGCCATTTGTCCTTGCCAATATTCTGCCAATCGTTAGTTGAAGGGGCCTGGGGAATAGAATGTGGAGCAAGCACAAACAATGCTTTAGAGTCTCCGACCCTTAATTTGAGGTATCTCTCGCCCAGGTTTAAATGGTCGAATGAAGAAGACCCTGGTAAATTAAAAAATGCACGTTTAATGTTTGAATTAATATACGCTCCTCCGTTAAAAGTGTTTTGTACGAGTTTGAATTT
>CAISYK010000385.1 GCA_903889605.1 uncultured Bacteroidota bacterium | reverse complement strand
TTGGAATTTCGGTCGGATTGTAATACTAATGCTGCGGGCTGGGCTGCAACATGGACAAGTAATGCAGTGCCTGCACCTGCTGCCGACAGTATCGCTCCTACAACAGCCATAAGCACAACTAACATTTGGCAGACAGCAAATTTCACAGCCAATTTTACTGATGCAGATAACGTTGGAGGCAGCGGTTTAGAAAAAAGTTACTATCAGGTACTTGATTACAATGGTACAGAATGGCGCTCCAATTCTAACAACGGCTTTTTTTCTGACAACTTTGATCTTGCCGTTCATCCTGATTGGACAAGTGCTATTGGAACTTGGGGGATAAACAGCGGTGCGCTCTATCAATCGGATGAATCAGTTGGTACAGGAGATAACACTAATATTTATGCTTCATTAAATCAAACACTTTCTAATAGATATTTGTATAATTTTTACGGGAAAATTGACGGCTCAGGAACCAATAAACGAGCTGGTTTTCATTTTTTCTGTGATGATGCTTCACAATCAAACCGCGGCAATTCTTATTTTGTTTGGTTCAGATTAGATGGTGGCGGCTTCCTGCAGATCTACAAAGTAATAAACAATGTTTTTGGTACAGCTGTTCTCAGCATTCCTTTTACAACTATTGCAGGTCAATGGTATGATTATAAAGTTATTTATGATCGTATAACCGGTAAAATAAGCATATACAGAGATAATCAATTTATTACCAGCTGGACAGATTCTTCTCCTATAGCTACGGGTAATGCAATTTCATTCCGCAGCGGAAATGCAAATTTTGCAATAAATGAACTTAAAGTGTACCGTTCGCGTGCAGCTTCTTCCGCATCCATTACTGTAGGGGCTGCTAACACAAATGATATTCGTTATCAAAATCCTGATCCTACAACATACTCAGGAAAAATCAAATCCATTTGCGCAGATTCGGCAGGAAATTTATCAGCTATTTTTTACCAAAACATCAATGTAGATTGGACAACACCAACTGCAGTAGATACAATTAATGATGGTACAGGCGCTGATATCAGTACCACAAGTTCCTTAACTTCCTTATCCGCCAACTGGAGTGAATCAGAGGATACAAACTCTGCAATCTCACGCTACTGGTACGCAATTGGTACAACTCCTGGCGGCACTAATATTGTTAATTATACTGATAATTGGTTTAACAGGAGCGTTACTGCCACAGGTTTAAGTTTGGCAGTTGGGCAGACATATTATTTTTCTGTTAAAGCCGAAGATGGCGCAGGATTGCTGTCATCAGTATTTACCAGCAATGGACAAACTATACTTACGACTTCAATATATGAGCAAATCGCTGCCAATGGTTTGTCCGTTTTTCCCAATCCATTCAATAACAGCTCCAGTATAGCATATCAGTTGAATATTAATTCAAAAGTCAGTATTACTTTGACCGACGTGCTGGGCAAAGAAATTGTTTTGTATAATAACCCAAATCAAACTCCCGGGAAACATGAAATTTCAATAAATTCCGCTGAT
>CAISYK010000384.1 GCA_903889605.1 uncultured Bacteroidota bacterium | reverse complement strand
GTTATCACTTTTAAATCTAAAAAAACATGAAAAAAATAAAATTTTCACTCCTTATGTTTGTTTTATTAGGAATTTTTTCCTGCAAAAAAACAAATAATGCAACAACAAATACTTCAGTAAAGGCTTCGGAATTTGATGAAAACACCCAGCAATATGTACCAAACGTGACACTACTATTGTGGGAAGTTCAGAAAGTTGGAGGACAACCCCAAATTAATGGACAGGTTTTAAAAACTGTAAATACCGATGCTAACGGACAAGGCGATTTTGGTGCATTTGAAGCTAGGGAAAGCAGTGACTACTATTATGTTGTGACCGAGGATCACGGAATTAATTATACAGTTCAGGCAAATGTAATAAAAGGGCAAAACAATACTATTGCATTTACAGTGCATGCTTCTGCTAATATTGCAATAAAGTTTATTCCACCTCCGCCTTATATTACAGGTGATTCGTTATCGGTAACTTTTACTAATAAAAATTATCCATTGAACCCTTTCACAATAACAAATAGTAACTATTCACACTATTCACAATTTCCTTCTTTAAGTTTAGATGCAGGGTATCAATATATAAATATAGATAAATACAAATCCGGAATATATACCAATACAAAAGATACCGTATTTTATAGCGCTAATAGTACCCATGAGTACGATGTTTATTGGTAAATGGAATAAAACACATACTTATGTTTCACTGTTTTTTAAAATGCTGTGTGAATGGGTCATTCAGAGCCTGTCGAAGTATATGGGCGGGCTTGGCTCAGGGAGTCCTAATAATTTTAATCCGACCTTTGCGCATTATTTATTAAAATTCAACAAAATGAAATCAAAGTTTTTTTCTAAAAAATATACCATCATATCTTTAATCTGTTTATTTTTAAATATACATTTAATCATTTCGCAAACCAATGAGCAGAATCTTGAAAAATACTGGCATTACCGTTACAGGTTAACACATTATTTTATGGTGGTGGGTGCTGGTGCTGGTGAAAGTTTACCCGCTGATATCCGGAATTTATATAATGGGGGAACTTTAAAGTGGAGCGAAAGCCTCGTTCAGTTGGGTTATTACCTGGGAGTACTTGCCACAGAATATCACCTGTTAAAAAAAAATAACCAAAATACTGATCAAACCCTGACAGAACTTTATTACGCTTTAAATGCATTGAAGAGGCTTGATTATGCTGCTGACGGAGCCGAAAACGGATATTTAATTGATGATGATGTAGATCCTTATTCATTCCGAATTAACCACCAAACTGAATTAAACAATAGTATTGCTCTAACTAATTATATTCCTAATTCCGGTGAAGTTTGTAAAATTGATACCATCCAATCGGATCGTTCAGCCGCAAGCCAGGATATGCTATACAATTTATTAATGGGATTGGCTTTAGTTAACAAATATGTTGATGATGGTGCTGCAGGTACTTATTTTCATGATTATATTTCCAATTCATCGGGATTATTTAATTTTCAAATATACACAAAAAGCTGTGTACATTCGATAGTATCTTATATTCAAAACAGTCCTTTCCCAAGTACTTTCTTGGGAACTCACTGGCAGCTAACAACACCAGGAGGTGCCATTTCAAATGGTAATGGCGGTAATGCGAAATTTTTTTCTTACGGTGTGGCACAGGCTGGAAAATTTATTACCGGTGGTGATTATACAGCTCATCATCCACTTTTTTGGGAGAGTCGCTGGCAGAATTTTCAAAACCATGAGGCACTTAGATTCAACTTTTCCAATACTACCCTGTCTTCAATTTTAGCAGCTATTGGAGATTCCTGGACAGATTCAGACGGCAATAATACAACAAAAGCTGGTATTTATTTTAATGGAGATTATGGTGCAAGCATTTTAGGTTTATGGAAATCAAATTATCATGGAAACGAAGTATTTTATGGAGCTATTCATCGTTTACTTCATGGATATAGTTTATATGATGCTCCGGCAATAAATATGTGCAAGATGCTGGACATGTTAAAGACGGCACCAAGGTATGGCACATACTGTCATTCACCTGGTGATAGAGCTCTAAATGATTGGGCTGCTTCAAGGCGGTTCTATAACGAACCTCCAGATCAGGATATTGGGCAAAACCCACCAGGTCCTGATTTTGAAGGTAATTATAATGGTTTAGATTATATGCTTCTCCATAATTTGTACTATTGTTTGCAGGAAGGACAGTTTTATATTTCTAAAATAATGCCAAATAATTGGGATATGTATGGTCACCCTGGTATTAAGTACTATATAGGTGCCCCATATCAAGCATATGCACAGTATAGTAAAATTATTATTCAAAACACCATTATACATGAAGATTTTGGTACTTTGTATGGAGCTGCAATAATAACTGGCGGTCCTCAGGGGGTAGAAGTAAGCAACACAGAAGTTACCGAAGGTGCGGAACTAACAATTACAACAGATAATAGCTGCGGTGGAATTCCGGAAGAATATGTTTTTAACACTTTATATTACAAAAACCTTGAGGCAAGTAATGACGCAGAAAATGACAGCCTTCCGCAATATAAAATGATTCCTGAGCCTGAACGGCAAGAATCCTTAAATCTTGTAGTTTTACCAAACCCTAATAACGGAACCTTTAAAGTTCGCCTTACTAAGAACAATCAAGCGATAGGAGTTAAAGAAATAAAAGTTTTTAATATTTTAGGAGAAGTAATTTGGGAAACCGGCGCATCAGAAAATAGTGTATTTACAATTGATATTACGAGCTATCCACAAGGGATTTACTATATAGAGGCTGAAAGTGAACAAGGTGAAATAGAATTGAAAAAAATTATTAAACAATAATTTATTTATTCCATTGAAAAT
>CAISYK010000383.1 GCA_903889605.1 uncultured Bacteroidota bacterium | reverse complement strand
ACTTAGATTTAGACCTGAGTTGCAAAAAAATAAAAGCAATTTATCGAGATGCTTTATCATTAGGTAGTATCAACAGTATGGCTGCTTAAATTTTTACCGAACTATTGATTAATTAAACAAATTGGAAGTCCTTTAAACATAGCAAGTGATAAAGCAAATATTGAAGTCGTTCAATTTGATGGAGAAAAGTATAAAGGGAAATTAGATGAGTTCGTTGCGTCTTTGGCTAATTATTCATTTGATGGGATTATTATACCAGATAGCTTAGATGAAAGTGTAAATTATTTAGGATTAGAATTATGTATCCGCATTAGGTTAAGTTCAAAAGAATTAGGCGATCAGGTTTATTCTACTTTCTTCATTTTCAATTCAAAAAGCCCACAAGAAATATTCAAAAGTCAAAGTACCCAAAAAGCAAATACGACTGCTTCGGTGCTCTTTACTGAGGGTACATTTTTATTTGATGATAATGACTTAGCTAAAATATTGATTGAAAATTCCTCCAACTTTAGTATATTAAATAAGGACAATTTTAGAGAGTCGTTTCTTGAAGTAATCCAAATTAAAAAGAATCCCCAGTTTGGAAATCATACAATAGCAAATATCTGGGGTGCGATACGATTGGCTGAAGTTACTGGTAATAGATCATTGCTTGAATCCTATTTTAATTCAAATGATAAAATAAAACATAATCAAGCTGATCTTTATTTTAAATTACTTGTAAACCAAAATACATATTCTAATATTTCACCATTAGCCCAAAAAACAATTAATGCAGCTGGTAAAAATATTTTACTTATTGATGACGAAGTAGATAAAGGATGGGGGGGGATTCTCAAAGCCATTTTTGTCGGAGCAAACTTTGAAAGCATCCCTATAAGTACTAATTTTATTAATGATGCTAAAGGGAAGCTTAAGGAGAAAAATAATGGTGTTTCAAAGTGGGATTTAGTCTTGCTAGATTTGAGGCTTGAAGAGGAGGAGGATAAAGGTAAAAATGCCTTTAAATCTGCATCAGAATATACCGGAGCAAAATTATTAAAAGAAATAAAATCAGATAATAAAGGTGTTCAGGTTATTATGTTTACAGCCTCTAATAAAGCATGGAATATGCTGGAACTTCAAACTATGGGTGCTGATGGTTTTTTTATCAAAGAAAACCCTGAATTTAATAAAGATTCTGACTTTAGTTTAAATAATTATGCTGGTTTTGAGAAACAAATTAAGAGTTGTTTTGAAGAAAAATTATTTAAAATTCATTTATGACGAAATACCAAAAACAATAATAAAATGGGATAAAATAAAATTGCCACCAAGAAAAGTATTGGCTGATATGCATGACGGGCTATTACACATACAGACTCCCTCACTGGTAAATTCATTTCTCAAATCTTCATTTGCAACATTAAGCAACAAAAATTTAGATGAAAGATTTACTCTTTCTGTTTTGCAATTGTTTCGCATTTTGGAAATAGTTTGCGAATATTTTATTATAGAATCTGGCTCAGCAAAAGACAGTAATTTGAAATATAGATTTGATGATGGTGCTAAACTGGCGAATTTTTGGAAAGGAAATCAATCTCCTTTTCCTGATGGCAAATCCATCCCTAGAATACAGCAGGTTTTAAATATTTATTATAAACAAACTTCGAAAGTAAATCAAAGTTTATTTGATGGCTTACTTGCTATTAATGAATACCGCAATAAGGTTGCGATCCACCCTAGTCAGCGTGCAAAGGAAGAATCATTGGAATATTTATTTGAGTTTGATAATCAAAAGTTTCAGAAAGATATCGTAAAATATTTTAAAAGCATTATTGAATTCTTAGGAGCTATCTAAGAACTATTTCTTGCTGTGCAGTTACTTTGCACACATTGTTCTAATCTTTGTAACAGAAACAAAAGGAACAATGGAAGCACTCATAAACATATTAGATTATCTAGGGTTTGATTCTCCCACGCAAGAACAGGTTGCTGCATTAACAGCGATGGCTGATTTTGTAAAGGATACCCAGGCAGATGATTTTTTGACCTTATGTGGTGCTGCCGGAACCGGAAAATCCTCAATAACTTCAGCTTTAATAGGCTATTTAAACAGTAGGGATATTTGCTATAAAATTGCTGCTCCTACTGGTAGAGCAGCTCGTATTATTGGTCGCAAAACAAACTGCTTAAATAGCACTATCCATTCATTGATTTATAATGTTGATGTAGATACAGAAACCGGAGAAGTTTCTTTTTCGTTAAAAATCAACAATGAAAGTGATAGAACAATATTTATCATTGACGAAGCATCAATGATTACCACTCTGCCTAATAATTCAGAACTGTCATTGTTCAAAAGCAATAATTCTTTGCTTTCTGATCTTATTAAATTTGTTAAAACCGGGAATCCATTAAATAAAATCATCTTCTTAGGAGATAGGAATCAATTACCACCAATCAATGAAAAGGAGTCTTTAGCCTTAATTCCAAGTTATTTAAATGAAGAATTTAAGTTGAATGGAAGTTTGCATTTTTTGTCGGAGGTAAAGAGACAAGAAGACGGTAGTTATATCATGAAGAATGCTGTCAATACCCGAATTGCAATTGAAGAAAATAAATCCTACGCTAAAATTGATGCGTTTAAGTTTAACTATTTTTCAGGAGCGATTACCAAATTTGTCGAAGACTTTAAAAATAACGATAAAGACTATTGCATCTCAATTAATCCTTTCCATAAAGGGAATCAACTATTCAATCGATTAGTCAGAGAGAAGCTATTTGGAAACGATGTAAAGATGATTGCGAAAGACGATTGGATGCTTGTGACTCAAAAGTGGTCGAGAAATGGTCAGGAGTTATATAATGGTGATCATGTAACAATTGAAGAGATAAACCTTTTGTCAACTGAGTTTGTTGGTGGTCAGCATTTTGTCCCGGTGAAACTTAAAGCTAAAAGCTTATCAGGGGATGAAATTATTATTGATGATTATTTGCTACTTGAAAGTGTTTTATTCCCGACTGGATGTTTGCCTATTGAAAAGGAAAAGGCTTTGAGAGGAGAGCGATATAGAAAAAATAAGGTTTTTCGTGAATCCGGATTTCCTCAAGATGACAAGTACATCGGTGCTATTAGATTAACTTATGGATATTCCATTACATGTCATAAAGCGCAAGGTGGTGAGTGGTCGAAAGTGTATATGAGTACTTTCAATATCCCTTCTTTAAAATATCAATATACTGCAATTACAAGGGCTGTAAATAATTTGGTGCTATATTAAATCGTTTGTGAACATCCGAAGGAAACAATTACTTATTGTCGATAATCCTAAATGAAATCCTCCTAAAACATCTTAAATCCCATAAGAACAAATCAAAAACGCTCATGGTAAATTCTTGAACCGTGAAGACTTCCTAAAGCACAGACATACTTTTGCTCTGTGTTTTGTTATACCCCATATCCCCATAAAATAGACGATTCTTAGCGGTATTTGCCATTGAGTATGGCATTTATATTTTGAACGTGCAAGTTTATTCCCTTGATTTTTTTCCCTCAAAAAAAGAAAGTAGAATTCGCTACCACGTTTCAAAACGTGTAGTGAAATTGTGGTTAGTTTCCTCAATCAGCATAGATGGTGGGTTGGTATTTGATTTTGAAAGAAGGGAGTGAAATGGAAAACAGAATTGAAAAAATAAGTTT
>CAISYK010000382.1 GCA_903889605.1 uncultured Bacteroidota bacterium | reverse complement strand
GCCTTGTTCATAGCAGCTGTTACTAACAGGAAATTAAGATTAAGTTTGTTTTATTTTTATGAAATACTGATGAAAAAACTTGTTGGTGTTGTAATTGAACTTGATCCTTTTATCATCGCAGAAGATTACTTGGCAGATATGGTAGAACAAAGAGAAAAATTATATCTTCAGTCGGTAGAAGTTGATACTCAGAAAGAGAAAATTAACATGAAAATTAAGGATAAAAAAGATGAAATAAATAAATTAGTTACTAAAGCCCAGGTTGCAAAAGATAAAAATATGCTTCCTGAATTAGGCAACGCAACCCGTCAGATTGGACGTTTAAATGAATATATCGCTCAGCTTACTCCTATTCATGATAATCTATTTAAAATTGGTGATTACCTTACAAAAATTCACAAGAACAGCGCTTATCTTATCGAAGATGCGAAAAATGAATTGGAATTAAAAAAAGATTTGTATAAATCTGTTACTTCTGGAAACCAGGCTTTAAGTTCGGCATTGAAGATTTTTAAAGGGGATCCCGAGAAAAAATTATTGGTTGAACAATCAATGGAATATTTAAAAGAAGACATTGCAGGAAAACTTGCCAATATGAAAAAGGCAATTACTTATTCTGCAGATTTTATGCAGTCTATTGACCTTGATAATGCAACCTATGAAAAAGAAGGTTTGAAATTATTGGAAGGCGTTAATCCTGAAAGCGGTTATAAACTTTCAGTTTCTTCATTGCAGATGACTGCAGCTCCTGCGCCTGCGAATAATTACACTGATCTTTTAAAATAAGTTTCCTGAAAAAATTATGGAAGAAGAACCAAAGAAAGAAAAGTCCGGCGGTAAAACTATGCATGTTTTTGTGACTGTGTTGGTTGTCTTTATGATTAGCTGGGGCTTTTATTATGGTTTTAATGCTTACAAGGAAAAATGCAGAGAAAGCGAAGAAAATAAAAAAGCCTATAATGACATGTTCCTGAAGTTTCAGCAAGGGGCAGCATATTCCGATAGCTTATATAAGGTAAATATGAGGTTTAATAAATACAGGCATGCAGCAGAGTCTCAGGCATACAGAGACTCAGTATCAAGGGGAATGGATTATAAACCAGGTGATTTTGCGTATAAAAAATCCGACTCTTCAAAAGTTGTAGTTTCGGACATAATAGTTGGAGGAGGTTTGTATAACTATTATTTCAGATATAGAATAATAGATAAATCAGGGGCTGAGCAGGAAATAAAACCTGAATTGCTTTTCAGCAGAAAACAATCTAAATAAGTAAATCTAAAAATAAAAATAAGTAAAAACTATCTAATATAATTAATTATGAAAATTAAAACATCTGGTAAAGTATTTATGATAATTGTTATAGTTGCAGCTATTTTCTGTGCTAAAATATTTTGGTGGGACAAAAGGCCAAAACAGGCAAAAGTATCAACCGATATTGGTCATTTAGCATTACCGGATGCTCCCGAAGCTTCTTTAAAAGGGAATGCAACGTTATTAACTCTGCCTACAGCTGAAGAATCTGTAAACGGTGGTACAAAAATCCGTTGGGAAGTAATGGCATGGAACTCTCAGTTTCCTTTAATGTATTCTAATGGCGGAGCTTTAACTACTAAAGGTTCATTGATGGATAATGCCAATCTGCAGGTGGAAATTGTTAGACAGGATGATTGTAATAAATCAATTGCTGACATTGTGAAATTTGCACAGGATTACAAAAACAATCCTAATGCACCTGGAGTTTTCGCTTCTTATATGGGCGATGGAATGCCTGCATTTTTTGCCGGATTAGTAAAAGAACTTGAGCCTTTAGGGCCGGAATTTCAGCCAATCGCGTTTTATGCAATGGGCAAATCAAATGGTGAAGATAAATTAATGGGACCAACGGAATGGAAAAATAATCCTAAGGCAGCTTTAGGAAAAACAGTTTCTTGTTATTTGAGAGACGGGGATATGAATATATTGCTGAAATGGGCCGGTGATAATGGTTTAAAAGTAAACCCCGATGAAACCACTTATGATAAAGATGCAATCAATTTGATTGCCGCAAATGACTTTTTAGAAGCTTGTAATAAATACATCACCGATTACAAAGAAACTCGTAAAATTGTAAAAGACGGTAAAAAAACAAGCGAGGAAATTACAGTAGGAGTGGATGGTGTTGCAACCTGGACTCCAGGTGATGTGAACATTGCAAAACAAAAAGGAGGATTGATAAGTATAGCTTCTACAAAAGAGTATTCTTCTCAAATGCCTAACATTACTATCACAATTAAAAAATTCGCTTATGACCACAGAACGGATATCGAAAACCTAATTATGGCATTAGGCCAGGCAGGCGACCAGGTAAGATCTTTTAATGAAGCGAAAAAATTTGCCTCTGAAGTTTCTGCAAAAGTTTATAACGAACAAACTGCTGATTATTGGTTAACATATTATAACGGCAGAACCGAAAAAGATGTACAGGGTTTAAGCATTCCTTTAGGAGGTTCAATGGCATTCAACATTCAGGATGCTGCAAATATGTTCGGTATGGGTAAAGATGGTGTGGACAGATACAAAATTGTTTACACAACTTTTGGTGATATATTATCAAAAATGTACCCTGAACTAATGGCTACATATCCTCCTTATCAAAAAGTGGTTGACAAATCATTCTTACAATCAGTTATTGCAAACCACCCTGAATTAATGACAGGTGAAGCTTTAAAAGTAACATATAATAAAGAAATGACAAGCACCGTTTCTTCCAAATCATACCAAATTCAATTTGAAACCGGCAGTGCTGTTATCAAACCAGAATCATATTCGCAATTAGATGAAATTATGAAAAGTTCTATCGTTGCCGAAGGTTTAAAAGTTGGAGTTTACGGACATACAGACAACACTGGAAATGCAAATGCAAATCAGAAATTATCAGAAGAAAGAGCAAATTCTGTAAAAAGCTACCTTATCAGCAAAGGCCTGGTAACAAGCAGGATTGAAGCAAAAGGCTTAGGTCAGACTCAGCCGATAGCTGATAATAAAACAGCTGATGGTAAAGCAAAAAACAGAAGAGTGCAGATAGTACTTGGTAACTAAAAATATGAAATTTATAAAAAACTTATTTTCACCGTTTGCGCCTCTGAGTGATCGAACGTATACCATTCTGATCATTATTGATTGCGGGATAGCGCTTTTGTTATGGCAGATTTTTGCTGCAGGCGGCTTAATTCCTACTCCTTTTAAAATAGCAGAAGCTGTTTTAAGAATTGTAGGCACAAACGATTTTTTTGATAATCTGTTTTCAAGCCTTTCATTGACTTTAAAAGGAATGGGGATTTCTATTTTGATAGCTTTAGTTATTTGTTACCTGTCATTAGTACCCATCTTCTATCCGATAGCGAAATTTATCATTAAATGCCGCTACTTAACTTTAACAGGATTGATTTTTTTGTTTACTCTGATGACGTCGAATGGTCATAATTTGAAAATGAGTTTATTAATCTTTGGTATAGTCCCGTTTTTTGTGACTTCATTCTTATCAATAATTGATGCTATTAATGTACAGGAATATGAGTTGTGCAAAACGCTTAGAATGAGCAATTGGCGTGCATTATATGAAGTTGTTATTGTGGGAAGACTTGATCAGGTGCTGGAAGTAATGCGCCAGAATTTCGCAATTGCATGGATGATGATTACTATGGTCGAAGGACTTAACATGTCGGAAGGCGGTTTAGGAACTATGCTTATCAAATCAAATAAATATATTGACCTTGGTACTGTTTTCGGTATTCTCGTGATTATTTTCACCCTAGGTGTCTGCTTTGATTTTTTACTGGCCAAATTACGTACATGGTTTTTCCCTTACACTAAACTTCAACTCAGAAAGTAATGTATAAAGAAGCAGAGATTATTTTGGAGGTTGAAAAAGTAAACCTGTCATACGACCGCCCTATACTAAGGGACATTAATTTGCATATTCACAATATTACCAGGCCAAATGTTAAACAAGGCCAGGTAATTTCATTGGTAGGGCGCAGCGGAATTGGTAAAACCCAGTTATTTAAAATTCTTGCTGGTCTGCTTCAGCCTCATTCAGGAACTGTAAAGATTGGTACGGATCTTCATCCAATAGTCGCGGGTGAAGTCGGAGTTGTTCCCCAAAATTATAT
>CAISYK010000381.1 GCA_903889605.1 uncultured Bacteroidota bacterium | reverse complement strand
CTTGAAGGAATACCAAACAGGCATTAAAATAGACAAAAAAGATGTGGATGAAAAAAAAATTACATTTCACCCTGTTATTCCGAATCTTAATTACAGAGTTTATCCATAGATTTGTTCAAATTATTTAAAACATTTTACTAAGCATTAAAACTATTGGAAATATTTTTTATAAAAAGGTAATAAGCGAGAGGAATAACGATCGATAATATTCGTAAAAACATCCAAATTACGAACTATAAAAGTTCAGCCCCTTACTTTGCATTTCATACTTTTTGCCATCTTTTTATTTTATTTTTATTTGTAACAATCACCCACATATTTCCATCGTTCCCTTTCTTTTTTTTACCAACAGCAAAAAGCGCAGCGCTATCAGACGGCGATGGTCTTTGTTTAGTACTTTTTATATTTTTTGTAATTGATGCTGATTTAGCCTTGAGCACAGGTTTCAATTTTCTAACTTTTGAAAATGCAGTTTTTACCATACCTCGTTTTTTTGCCAACCAAAATCTTGGTGCCGTAATAAATTCATTTTCTCCATCATCATCCAGAAGTTCTTTAAATCCTTTTAATAATTCTCTAACAGATTCTTTAGCTTTTTTTGAATCACCCCATTTTTTATACCATTCCTCATCTTCCCTAATTTTTAACAAATAATCAAAGCATTTTTTAACAAAATCAGTCTTAACTAAAACACCATTTTGCAGCTGAATCATCACAAGTCCAGTAAAAGTCCATTCATCAACTTTCTTAACTAATTCAAATAACTTTTTGTTAATAGAATTATCAATTTCAGCATTCCAATCTAATGCTGAATCAGAATCTGTAGGATAATAGCCCCATGTTCCCATAATGCGGTATGTTTAATTGTTATAAATCGTTTAAAGCATAAAGTGAACTATTATACTTTTTATTTTTTGTTAAATAATGCTGCAATTCCATCATTAAATTTTGCCATATTACCTGGCTCTTATTTATATTTTAGCTTTTTGCCATCTTTTAATTTTACTTTTACTCATAACAATTATCCACCAATTTCCATCGTTACCTTTCTTTTTTTTTCCAACCGGAAAAAGTGCAGCACTTTCAGATGGAGAAGGTCTTTGTTTAGAATATTTTTCAATCTCTTTTTTTGCTCCCGCCAATCTCCACTCTTCATTTGGCCGAACCCAACATCGTTCCCCTGATTCTTCGTAATAATCAGGCATAAGACAAGCTGTAGCTGATTTTACTTTAATCGAATCTGGTGTGTTTTTATTAACCTCTTTAATAAATATTTTTGCATACTTAATAGACAAAAAATAAAATTCCTGCTCTACCCATTTTTCTTTTTTAACAATTACGCCCTTAGATAGTTTTCCCTCACTTATTTTCAGTGCCGGCTTAAGAACATTTTCAAAATACCTGAAATGATCTTTGGCTTTTGTCAAATTTGTAACGTATACTTTTTTCATGATATTTAAGGTTTATTCATTTTTACTTTTGCCTTCTAAATTAATGCCGGGATGTTATTATAACCCGATCGTTAGTAGAAATAAAGTTTATGTTTCAGTCTTATTCGTTCCTTAAAGCCCCTATTATATCACCTTTTAACATCTTTTTAATCGGGAAATAAATCCAGAATAAAGCATTTACAAATATTAAAATCACTAATATGAATACAAAATTATCGGGGATACTAAAGTTGACAGAAATTAAAGAAGGAAGAATGCCGATTATTGAAGAGATTGTGCCTATAGCCATTCCAGCCATAATTAAGAAAATGTTTTCTTTGTAAATTATTGAAAATATATTTTGTTTTGTATATCCCAAAGCCATAAGCATTGCTGTTTCCTGCTTCCTGTCGAGCATATTTCTGAATAAAATAATTCCTATTCCGAAGGTTCCTATTATAACTCCTAATCCGCCTAAAATCATAAACACTGACAAATAGGTGTTTTCAACTG
>CAISYK010000380.1 GCA_903889605.1 uncultured Bacteroidota bacterium | reverse complement strand
CTTTTTATTTGTTCGCTGTAATCTGAAAATTCTACTATGTTTCGAATTGTTTCAATTAAACTATCCCGGTCAATATAAATCATTGCATTCCCGGAGTAAAATGAAGCGGTATGATGAAAAATATTTTTTTTCATCATATATGTTCTATTGTATTTATTTTGAGCACTTGCAAATGTGACAGAAATAAAATAAAACATCAAAAAAGTAAATGTTGTTTTCATGGTAATTAATTGTTACTAAAAATAAATCGGCTGTTTTTTCTATCTAATTAATATCGTCATACATTTAGCCTTTCACTCTGTTAAATTTTAAAGCTTTCAGCATCCAATCCGGCAATGGTTTCAACGCATCACGTTTTCGTAAATCTAAATACCAGCCAAGTTTTTTCATGACAGGTATTTTCTTTGTTTCAACAAATTCAATCAAAGCGCCATCGGGATCTTCGATATAACTAAAATGTCCCGCGGCTTCTCCCATATCAAATATCTCACCGCTGTCAACTGTATATGGGTATCCTTTTTCAGTGCACAATTGTTTCATTGCACGTTGATTTGTAATATCAAAGCATAAGTGAATAAATCCTTGATCGCCCCAAAAACGGTTTTCAAATATTTTACGCGGTGTCCGGTCAAATATTTGTACTAATTCCATTTCACTTGCTCCTAACAATTTAGAAAATGCTCCCACTCTTGGCTTGCTGTGTTTTAACAATACTCTACGGACTTTGTTGGTACCGCTTGGTAAATTCTTAAAATCATTAAACACTCCAACTTTATCATATACTACGGTGTCATATCCTAATATTTCGGCATAAAAGTTTTTCGATTTCTCCATATCAGAAACACCAATCATGCACCCTACCGGGCCGCCTGTCAGCTGCATACCCTTCCCAAACCAAGAATCACTTTTTACAATTTGAAATAAATTATTCCAAGGATCCCGTAAATAAAATGTATCATTTCCTCCTGCATCTTTTGTTAATTCCGTAATTAAATTAACATTTTTAGATTTCAAAAACTCAAAAGAACTTTTCACATTGCTAGTTTTCATCCGTGTGCAGTAAAAACCTAAATCACCCAGTTGTACTTCAAATACCGGAAGCTGCGGTACTCTGCTGGTATATTGCCATATTTCAAAACCTCCGCCGCCTTTCATATTAACAGCTAAAATAGCGTGACGCTGATGCGGCTGTCCGCCTGTATATGGGAGCATTAAATTAGCTTCTGCCGCCTCTTCAAAAATTGGGATATCCATTCCGAAATTCCGGCGGTACCATTTGAATGCTTCATGTACATTCGGGATTCCAATTCCTATTTGCTGAATACCGGCAATTGTGGGTTTTTGATCCATTTTTCAATTAGCAATTTGTTGTTAGTAATTTTCAATTTACAAATCTTCAATTTTTTAAATTGTATTATTCCGCTTTCTGTTTCCGTATTATTTTTGAAAATAACTTTGGAAAAAAACGCTTAAGCCAAATTGCATTTATATCATTTCCTCCGATATAAAGTTCCTCCTTATTGTTTCTTATTCCGTTTAAAATTTGCCTAACACACTCCTCCGGACTTAAACCTTTATCAGTGCTTTCATCCATTTTGTTATGTGTACTGCCGTCACCGGTAATTGCGTTAACAGAAATATTTGTGCGGATTTTCCCCGGACAAACAATTAGTATGTTAACATTATCTTTATATATTTCCAATCGAAGAGAATCAAAAAAGCCATGCAGCGCGTGCTTTGAAGCAGAATAAGCGGATCGAAGGTAAAAACCAAATTTACCTACAATGCTGCTGACAACTATAATGTGCCCGCTTTTTTGCTTCAGCATGAAAGGTAAAACACTTTTTGTAAGAGCAACTGTGCCGAAAAAATTTACTTCCATAACTTTCCTGTCAATTGCAATTGATGTGTCTTTGGTCAATGAACGTTGGCTGATACCGCCATTATTAATTAAAAAATCAATACGTCCGAATTTGTCTATAACTAGTTTTGTGAGGGCGTCAGTTTTTGAAGCATCTGCTAAATCAAATGGTAGAATTAATATTTCCGAATCCGCAGATTTTAGGGCTTTTTTTACCCGTTCTAACTCATCGCTTCTTCTGGATGATAGAATAAGTTTAGCGCCTTCAGCAGCCAGCTCTTTCGCCAATGTTTCACCAATTCCTGAGGATGCTCCCGTAATCCAAATTACCTTATTCTTAAATATACTCATAAATACAAATTTAATTAATTTTTTACTAATTTTGCAAACGTTTAAATCAATATTGAAAATATATTTAGTTGAAAATGAAGGGAATAATTTTTATATTAATATTTGATTGATGCAAAAAATTACACTGCTTTTGGCTTGTTTTTTATTTTTAGCCTGCTCCGAAAAAAAAACGGTTAGCATTCCGGAAACCGTTTTGTCAAAACAAAAAATGGCTGAGGTAATGCTGGATATCCATTTGTTAGAAGCCGCAATGAGTTTTAATGTTACCAGTGCCGATAAAATTACTAAGGAAAACCCTACTCCTAATTTTGATGTTCTGAAGAAAAATAAAATAAGTAAAAAACAATTTGATGAAAGTTTTGATTATTATTCAAAACATCCTGTCTTAATAAATGAGGTGTATGATCTTGTATTAAATGATTTAAGCAAGATGCAGGCTGAAGTGAATAATAAGAATTAGAAGAAGTACTTTATTATCTCCCCAAAGGCTGGAGGCGGCATCTCATATGACTATTAGTTAAGTGATAGTAGCCGATTTCGTAAACTAAATTATAAAATAAAAAGCAGCAAAAACTAATAGTTAAATATTTCTACCGCTGCAAAAGGTTTTTGCCACGACCTGTTTTTATTGCAAATTCGAATGATGAAGCCTACTTTAAACGGCTATATCACTTACTTGATGTTATGGGCTGTTTTTTCTATTAAGTTTTTAAATTAAAATTAAAAACAATGAAAGCGTATATAAAAAAAAACGAAGAAAATAGTTTGTTTGAACAAGCAAAATGTGGATTTTTCCAAATGGGATATGAAATTTCGTACTATGAAAAAGAAATACCTATAATGGACGATGATAGTGTATTTGTTGGGTTTATATCTGATATATTGAAGATGGTAACTATAAATAATTTCGATGAATTAAAACAAATAAATTACCCAAATCAGTTAAAAGAGTTTTTGCATAGAGATATTGTAAAAATTTTTTTAAAAGATTTACCTAAAAATTATCCTTATTTTATAAAACCAACGTCAATAAAAAGTTTCAGTGGTAGAGTCGTAAGGGAGTTTAAAGATTTAATTGGCATTTTAGATACTGAACTATTCTTAACACAAACCATTTTAGATATAGAGTCAGAATACCGATGTTATATATTAAATGGGGAAATAATTGGTATAAAGCATTACAATGGGAACCCATATCTATCTTTAGATGAAAATAAGGTTTTAAAAATGGCAGCAAAATTTACAGAATGTCCAAATGCTTATTCATTAGATATCGGGATAACTAATGATGGTGAAAATGTACTTATTGAATGTAATAATGGGTACTCATCAGGTAATTATGGTCTTTCAGATATTTTGTATGCAAAATTTCTGAAACAGTCTTATGAGGATATTGCTGTACGATCTCCAAAATTGTCTTAAAGCACAAAATATAGTAATAGCATAAAACTATATTTACCGCAAACTCGCTTTTTCGTAAGCCAACGTTCTTTTCGTTTTATTTTTATCAGCAATTGGCTGCTGTTTTTCATTTCAGTTTAATAAGTCCGCCTTCTTTATGTAATTTATCTTTTTCATCCCAATAGTAAGTCCTTATAAGTTTTAATGAGCTTATGTCAAAGTTATCTGTTAGGATTAAATCTTTAGTGCTGCTCTTAAACACATCGTATTGAAAAGGGGGTTCTGCCCATTCAAATGTATATTGGTAAGCATCATGAATTTCATTATTTGAATCCGTTTTAATTATTAAAATGTCGTGAAAATATTTTATTTGTCCTCTGCAAAATGATTCACCTTTATATGTCGCGATAAATTTATAATAAATATAATCGCCGTTAATCGGTTCAAAAACTTGTTTTAAAGTTATAGAGTCTTTATTGTTGATGTCAATATTGTCAAGTTTAGGATAATTGAAATCGGAGTTAATCGTTTTCTCTTTAAGTCTATATATTTTAATTTCAGTCTGAGCCGTTGCCGTGTCTTTTTGTCTACTTTCAAAGATAGTCTTGATAGGTTTGTTTTGGCAAGAAAAAAGTCCAACTGAAAAGATTAAAACAAAACTAATTATAAAAAGTCTTTTCATCTTTAATTGTTCAACAAAATTTAATAGCTGCTGTCAAATATTTTTGCATTTTCTGCTATTCTTTCAGTTGAAAAGGTTTCGCTGCGATAACTTTTCAATGTACCAGATATTATAAGCTTAAGCCTAATAAGCAAACAGATTACTTTGTGTGTATGTTTTCCTGTTTTTTGGAGATGATGCCGGAATGATTTTCATGGTCTCTCAAAAATAATCTGCAGGTATCATTTACAGATTTTTCAATAGGTATAAATTTAAAATCCGGAAAGGCGGTCATAATTTTCTGATTTGAAAAACGACTTATTTTATTCGCTGAAATGGATATTTCTTTTGTAAACAATCGACTTGCCCCGGTAAAAAAGCTACGCAGTTTGTCAGCACGCCAGGCAAATTCACTCAGCAGCTTTCCAGCATTAATTCCTGCTTTAGGTCTGCGGAATTCTTGATTTATCAAGTCAAAAAAATATTTGTATGATATATTTTCAGCACTCAGTATAAAACGTTGATTTTTAATTTCGCTGTTCATCAAAAGGATCATCAGCGCTGCCGCATCCCGTACATCAATGAAACCGTTTGCTCCGTTTGTATAATATTTTAACCCTTTATATCCTTTGCTGAATAATTTAGAGCTGCTTTGATTCCAATTTCCCGCACCAATAATTAATGACGGGTTTACAATTATTACATCCAATCCTTCTTCAGAAGCCCGCCATACTTCTCGTTCAGCAGCATATTTACTTATTGCATAATTTGAATGATCCGGAGATGATTTCCAAAATGTCTCTTCTGTAGAAAATGAAGCGTACTCGTCTCTGCCTATAGTGGCTATGGAACTAACGTGGCAGAATCTTTTTACCCCTTTTTCCAATGCTGCATTTACCATATTTGCAGCCCCTGCGTCATTTATTTTCATCATTTCAGCTTCATGTTTTGGCTCAAATGAAACCATCGCTGCACAATGATATACTTCTGTAATGCCTTCCATGGCCTCAATTACTGAATATATATCCAGTAAATCGACATCAACCCATTCAATCTGGGTTAGGAATTCATCTGG
>CAISYK010000379.1 GCA_903889605.1 uncultured Bacteroidota bacterium | reverse complement strand
CTCTTCTACAATTATGTTTTTTTCTTCCACTACTTTCTTTTGCTCTTCTACTATTTTATTTTTTTCTTCCAATTGTTTTGTACGCAGTTCAACTTTCTGTTCAAGAATTATTTTCTCATGCTTAAGATTCCGCTCCCTGCGGCGAATAAGTGTTCTTATTAATAATATTCCTGTTGCTGAATAAATAAAATACATCCACCAGCTGCGATACCAAGGCGGTAAAACTTTAAACTTATAAATTACGGGGTCGCACCAGATTCCATCCGGGCTTTGTGCTTTGAGCTTAAATGAGTAGTCTCCTTCATGAATATTGCCGAATACTGCAGTTGTTTTATTAGATAAGGTGCTCCAATCATTGTCATATCCTTCAAGCATATATTGGTAATTGATCATGAAAGGACGCCCGGTTTCTACAGCTAAAAAATCAAAAGTAATGTTATTGTGCTCATAGGGAAGAATAAGATTTTGCGGCAAAGGATAAAAACGGCTGATACTGTCAAATTTTATATCACTGAATTCTCTGCGCATTTCATCGCGCTGATTTTTAGTTAAGGCATGATTATAAGTGATTATTTCTTCATTAAGGATGGCAAGGGAATCTGATTCATTCATTTTATCATCATTGAATTCTTTATATTTAAGGTTGTACCATATTATATTTTCGTTATGTATTTTCACTGATTGAATAACAACTGCAGGTGGTTCAGCACTTTTATGAATACCGCTGTAATCAAATCTCACCAGATTCTCACCTGTCCCGGCCCATATTATCCCATTTTTATCTAAAAATAATGCGCCTGTATTTACATCTTTTATCGGATAACCATTACTAACATTGAAGTTTTCAAATTCAGGCTCATCTGTTCCTGAAGATAATGATTTTAGTTTTAGTCCGGACAAGCCTTCATTAGTTCCAAACCAAATCATATTATTGATTGTATCCTCAACGATTCCATACACATTATCATTAGCCAAACCTTGAGCAGATGTGTAATTTGTAAAAGATCCTGATGAAAAACAGTCCTCAGCAGAAGCCGTATATCTGCAGACACCTCCGCCTGCAGTACCAAACCAAAGAGTACCAGTTTTATCTTCCATGATACTGTAAATGGTATTATTCGAAAGCCCTTGCATCCTAGAGTAATTAGTAAATGATTTACCATCAAATTTACTTAGCCCTTTTCCATTTGTTCCAAACCACATATTTCCATTTTTATCCTCAGTAATGCACTTTACAATATCCCCTGCCAATCCCTGTGCTGATGAATAAGTTGTAAATGATTTAATAAACTTTCCATTTATTTTTTTTAAGTCCTGCATTTTTGCGGGAGGAATGTTTTCCCCTCTTTCAATAGCCTCGACCCTGTTGCCATCATATTTACAAACACCGCCGCCATAAGTGCCGAACCAAAGATTTCCAACTTTATCTTCAGCGATACTCAAAACCGCACCGCTGGGCATTCCTTGAAGGATAGTATAATTAGTAAAATATTCACCATCAAATTTTGTAACCCCCGCACCATATCCGAACCAAATATTTCCAATTTTATCTTCTAATATGCATCTTACACTGGACGTAATATAATCGATCCAAATATTTGTAAAGGATTTTCGGTCAAATTTGCTTATTCCATAGCTGGTTGAAAACCAGAGATTTTTTCTTTTATCTTCCGTGATGCTCCAAACATGATTATATGCAAGCCCTTGATCTGCTGTATAACTTGTAAATGATTTACCATTATATTTACTTAGCCCAAAGCCAGAAGTTCCAAACCAAATATTACCAGTTTTATCTTCAGTAATGCTGAAAACAGCTCTGTTTTTAAGCCCTTGAGCCGTGGTGAAATTCGTAAACGATTCAGCGTCTGCTGAATCTTTTAAGGCTGGATTGAATTTGCTCACTCCGTTCTCTGTTCCAAACCATATATTTCCGCTTCCATCTTCGGCAATGCACGTAATAAAATCACGTAAAAGGCCATTGGAATGATAAAAGTTGGTAAATAATTTTCCGCTTGCTTGTTCTTTTATGAGCGGATTGTATTTACTAACACCCCCGATAGTGCCAAACCAAATATATCCATTTTTGCCTTCAATTATGCTGGTTACATTATTATTACACAGTCCTTGCTCGGAGGTATAATTAGTAAATATGCCATCAAGATTGCCTGCATGGGTTTGTACTTTGGCTCCATTTTCCCTTTTTGAACCAGACAGGTTTTTGGGTGTATATCTGCTTACTCCATTATTGGTACCAAACCAAATATTTCCCTCTTTATCTGTAATACTGCATTCAACTGCATTACATACCAATCCTTCAGCAGTAGAGAAATTTGTAAAAGCTGTATGAACGTTATCCTTGGATTTACCACCAGACTCTTGTTTTACAGAAGGATCATATCTGCTTATTCCATTCATGGTACAAAACCACAGATTTCCGCTTTTATCCTCAGTGATGCTGTGAACCCTGTTATGTGCCAGCCCTTGATCAGTTGTAAAATTTGTGAAAGATTTTCCATCGTATTTACTTACCCCTCCTCCATTAGTTCCAAACCAAAGATTCCCCATTTTATCTTCGATAATACATTTAACAATATTATTTCCCAAACCCTGACTTGTAGTATAATTTGTAAAAGATTTTCCATTGTATTTACTAACGCCGCCGCCAGAAGTTCCAAACCATAGATTTCCGCACCTGTCTTTATAACCGCATAAAATAGAGCTTAAAGCTAAACCTTGTTCAGTATTGAAGTTCTGTATAAAAGATAGCCCTCCAGCTTCCCCGGCTTGCAGAGTATTTGACCGCAAAGGATATAGACCTACTGTTTTTTGCCCGGCATCGGTTTGTATTACGATACTGCTGCGGCCTATTTTGGGGATAACAAATTTAAAGGGTTTAGGGCAAGTGTCCGAAAGGGTCACCATGGGAGAAGCAGCAGTGATAGTAACCGGCGGGGTGAATAAAATTTCTTTTTTTTTCTCATTCTGCTCATGAACTTTTCCACAGGAGAAGAAACTGAAGATAATTGTTAAGAGAATAATATAAATCTTGAATATATTTATTTTCATTTCTAAAATCGCGTTTATTACAAATAATTATATTCTAATGCCTACAATTAAAATATCATCCGTTTGATTTTTATTTCCTTTCCAATCATCTAATGCCGTAATAAGCTTTACTTGCTGCTGTTCCATATTAATCTGCTGAATGCTCTGCAGCAACTGTCCGAACCTGCGTGATAAAAATTTGGTGTTTTTTTCACCGCCAAACTGGTCAGCAAATCCATCTGTAAATAAATATATAGTGTCGCCTTTGTTGATTTTCACTTTATTACTGGAAAAATTTATATCTTCTTTTATAAACATCCCGCCGATGGAAAAAATATCTCCTTGTAAAGTTTCCAAATTATTGGAATTGAATATATACATGAAATGGTTAGCTCCTGAATATTCTATTTCACCATTTGTTTTGTCAATGGCTGCGATGGAAATATCCATACCATCATCCTGCGTGTCGGATTCATTATTACTTTGGCGCAGTAAATGAACAATGCCTTTGCTCAAATGATTAAGAATTTGGTCTGGGTCAGAAATGTTTTTCACATTTACAATTTCATTTAATAAAGTATTTCCAATCATACTCATAAATGCACCAGGCACTCCATGACCTGTACAATCTGCAACAGCGATGAGCAGTTTATCTTTTTTTTCAGAAAACCAATAAAAATCACCGCTGACAATATCTTTGGGTCTGAAAAAAACAAATGAATCAGGAAAAAAAGATTTAATTAATTCCTGCGACGGCAGTATGGCATTCTGAATACGCTTTGCATAATTTATACTGTCTGTTATCTTAATGTTTTTTTCTACTACTTCTTTCTTTTGCTCTTCAACTATTTTGTTTTTTTCTTCTAATTGTTTTGTCCGTAATTCAACTTTGTGTTCAAGAACTGCTTTCTCTTGTTTAAGATTACGTTCTCTCCAGGTGATAAATAACCCAATAACTAATAATCCGCTTGCTGTATAACTCAAATACATCCACCATGTACGATACCATGGCGGCAAAACTTTGAATTTATAAATTAATGGCTCACTCCAAACACCATCCGGGCCAAGGGCTTTAACTTTGAAGGTATAGCTCCCTTCGTGTATATTTCCAAATTCTGCAGTTGTCTTATTAGATTTAGGACTCCATTCCTTATCGTAACCATCAAGTATGTATTGATAGTTTACCATAAATGGACGGGAAGTTTCAATGGCTAAAAAATCCAAACTTATATTGTTGTGCCCATAAGGAAGGACAAGGTTTTGCGGTACAGGATAACAACGATTTATACTGTCAAATTTTATATCACTGAATTCT
>CAISYK010000378.1 GCA_903889605.1 uncultured Bacteroidota bacterium | reverse complement strand
GGAAAAAGTATTTATAGTATTTGCGTACTAAAAAGGGTACATCGTTTGGATAATGTTCGAAATTCAAATCATGAATTACAGCTAACTGCTTGACATTAGAGCTGAGTGATAAGTATCCATCCGGCGAAAGAAATACATCCGGCTTATATTTATTTAAAAAATCAGCGACAGAAAATTCAAACCACCAATAAAATAAAAATGGATGGCGGGCCTGCGGTGAAAGTATAATAGGGGTAATGTTATCGGAAAAAATAAATTCTTCATCGAAATCACGATCGAATAAAAAAACAAAGTGGTCGTCAGGGTGACTTCGGGTGATACGTTTAAGTGTTTCGTATGAAAACCAGCCAATACCCTCCAGTTTGTTTTTTAACAGTAATCTGGTATTTACAACTATTTCCAATGGTGCCGCAGCTTAATATTGATTGAGAAGGCGCGAAATTAATGATTATTGAACAAATGTGACCTTTTTTTTAATTTTTGTAAAATAATTAGAAACAACGGGTTGTGAAATGTTTTTATAACCACTGGCCGCCGGTTGAAGCGAAAATCAAATTTGACCTTTCAAAAGAATGAAGCCCATTGGCTTCGCTCAGGTTAAACTGCAAACCAGCGTCTTTCTTTTTCATGAAGCGAAACGCCCAAATGAATTAGCTTTAGACCAATTGTTTTGTATTATTAATCGCACAAAGGTTGTCAGGGATAAAGTAAAAAACAATACTTTTACATCCCGGATGAAAAATGCAATTAAATACGTACTTCATAAAGCATTAGGTTTTAAAAACTATCTTTTTATTTTTTCATTGTTTAAGATTTATACACTTAAGCGTGATAAAAATGAAAAAGACTTTTTTCAGTTTTTGAGTTTAATTCCTGAAAACACTTCTGTTCTTGACATAGGCGCTAATATTGGCATCATGACAGTTCATCTGGCCCGCTCCGTAAAAAATGTTACTGTTTATAGTTTTGAACCAATGCCTAACAATGCTGATGCATTCAAACGGATTATCAGTTATTTTAAATTAGACAACGTCCAGCTTTTTGAAATTGCATTAGGAAATACAGAGGGAGAAGCGGAAATGGTTATGCCTGTAATTGGTTCGGTGCGTATGCAGGGTTTAAGCCATGTGATACACAACAGCATAACTGAAAATAACGAAGGAGAACGCTGCAGAGTTCCTTTGAAGGTACTCGACAAAATGGATATGCTGTTAAATAATCCAAAGCGTATTAGTGCCATAAAAATTGACGTGGAGAATTTTGAATTTTTTGTGCTGGAAGGAGCTAAAATGATTTTAACTAATCACCGCCCAATTGTATATGCTGAACTCTGGGAAAATGAAAATAGGGAAAAGTGTTTTGAACTGTTTAATAATTTAAAATACACAGCATTTATTGTACTCGATAAAAAAATGGTAAAGTTTGATAGTATAAAACACAAAACGCAGAATTTCATATTTCTACCATAATAAAATTAGTATTTTCGCCTGATGCAGAAGAAATTTGTAGCCAATCTTGCTTTTTTACTTATTATGAACTTGTTCATAAAGTCTATTTTCATTTTGGGCTTCGACAGGGCTGTTCAGAATGAGGTAGGGGCCGCTAGTTACGGTATTTATTTTGCAATTTTCAACTT
>CAISYK010000377.1 GCA_903889605.1 uncultured Bacteroidota bacterium | reverse complement strand
TTTACCTGTTGTCCTTTCAAAAACATTTAGGCCGGTACTAAAAGAACTCACCCAAATATTATTTTCTGAATCTTCAAATAGGCCGCCAGTAAAATTTTCGCTGATACTATTTGGATTTTTTTTGTCATTTAAATAGACGATTTTCTTTTTATCCTTTGAAAGGAATCTGAATAAACCGCTTGGAGTTGCTGCCCAAAAATCATTTTTTGAATCAGGCAGAAGATTCATTATAAATCCAGGGCAGTCAGTTGGCCCGCTGTAGGGTTTAGGAGGGAAAATAAATTTGTTCGTTGAACGGTCAAAATATAATAGCTGATTTGATGGAACTCCAAGCCAAAGTTTTTTTTCATCAGCCTTAGTTATAGTTGATATTATTCCAAGATACTTTTTTTTTCCTGAAATATTTACTTCTCCTTTAAAAAAATTGAATTCTCCTGTTGTTTTGTCAAACTTTGACAGCCCCCCCCCCCTGTTCCCATCCAGAGGATGCCCTTTGAGTCTTCATAAATGCTGTAAACCTGGTTATTTATTAAACTTTTTTCGTTTTTAGGATTGTTTTTGAAAACTATAAAGTTGTTGTTATTCCTATCATATATATTTACTCCTCCTCCTCCAGTACAAATCCAAATGAGCCCTTGATTATCCTTGTAAATTCTCGTGATATTACTATTACTTAAACTACTGGAGTTGTTTGGGTCTTTTTTAAAAACAATAAATTTCCCTGTAAGTTTATCTAAAATACAAAGGCCGTTTAACGTACCTGCCCATATATGCCCCTTTGAATCATCAAAGAGGCTCCTTACTATATTATTACTAATACTGTTTTTATCTTTAGGGTCATGAATAAATTTCTTGATAATTGTTTTTTTTTCTTTATCAAAAGCAATTAATCCGCAGTCAGAATCATATCCGTTTCCTATCCATAAAGTTCCGTTTGAATCTTCAAGAATATTAAATATCAGCTGACATGCATCTCCGCTTTTATTTAAAGCGGCGGTAAGATAATGAGTAAATTTCCCGGAATTCTTATCAAATGAATCCAAGCCTCCTTTTGAGCTTTCAAATGTCCCTATCCATAACATCCCATTTGCATCCTCGAAAAAATTTTCAACGAAGTCAGAGCTTATGCTGTTTGGATTTTGGGGGTCATTTTTATAAGCAAAAAAACTGCCGGTTTTTTTATCGAATTTATTGAGCCCACCTCCGTAAGTTGACATCCAAATAATACCTTCTTTATCCTCAATAATATCCATGATCAGATTATTACTCAAGCTATTTGGGTCTTTTGGGTTGCTTTTATACACTTTAAATTTACCAGTTTTATTATTCATAACAGTTAATGAACCTGATGCTCCTATCCAAATAAGTCCTTCTCTGTCCTGATAGATACAGCTTATGCTTCCTGGTCCAATAGAATTGCTGTCACTTGGGTTATGGCGGTAAATAGTAAACTTGTATCCATCGTATTTATTTAATCCATCAGCGGTTCCAAGCCACATAAATCCCTCTTTGTCCTGTAATATGGCGGAAACATTATTATCGGAAAGTCCATCATCAACATTTAGATGTTTAAACTTTGTGTTTTCAGGATTTATCTGTGACAGTAATTTATTCGGAGAAAATAAAAGACTTATGAAAACAATATTAATTAATAAGAATATCTTGGGCATGGTATTTATGTTATTAATTCACCGCATCCAAAAACAGAACGCTGATAAAGTTTATTGTATTGAATTTATTTTTATTATTTCACGCTATCTATTTTATCAGTTATTTATCATAATTGTCAGCGTTATATGCGTTCTATTGCACTTATATTTTTTACACCTTTTACCCTATCTGTTACCTGTTTATACATTAGGCATCAACAATATCGCTTAAATGTTTTTCTTGTTCAGACATTGATAAATATTGAATCTCAAGCAACAGCTGTTTGATTTTTTTGTTGTAAACTTTTTCCACTTTTCACCGCCGAACTGATCTGGATAACCATCAGTAAATATATAAAATACATCTCCTTGCTGCAATTTTATTTCATGAGTTAAAATATGCGCATCATTATCAGTTAATCCGCCGATTGCATTTTTTGCAGCTTTTATTTCTTCAATTTCCTTACTGTCTTTATGGAAAGGCAGTAAGGTCTGTTAGCGCCGGCATAATTCATAGTGGTCATGTTCGGCAGGTTTTAAAAACCTGTCACATGCAGATATGACTATATTTTTTATTCCCACATTGGATTAATACTTATTGAGTGTTGGCATTATTTATCAATCCTTAATTACTTTGATAACAGAAGCACTAATGCTTCAGCTGAATCAATCAATGCAAAAATAAAAGCATTTAAAGGTCCTTGCAGAGGCGTAAAGGATCAATGCTTCTTTCTATTCAGAACAGCAAATTTTTATGCATAATTTTTTATGCCACCAACTTTATCTCTTGATCCCTTATCTTTATAAGTGAAATTACAAACAATAAAATTACCATCAGATATAAAAACAGTATCGCCCCTGTTCGTAAATGAAAGGGGCGATACTCCTCAATTAAGAAGAGTCAAAGAGTAAAAAACATAACCAGATCGG
>CAISYK010000376.1 GCA_903889605.1 uncultured Bacteroidota bacterium | reverse complement strand
CGGAAAATGGGGGTATATCGATAAAACCGGAAAACCAGTGATAGCATGCGAGTTTGATAAAGTATTTACTTTTTCAGATGGCTTAGCTTGTGTACGTGTTGGTAATTATAAAACCGGCAGGTTTGGGTACATTGATAAAACTGGAAAAATGGTTATTAATCCGATTTATACAGGTGCTTTTCCTTTCAACGACGGTCTTGCATGTGTGAGCATATCGCCATGGGTTATCGGCAGTTTCAAGGATGCAAAATGGCAGTATATTGATAAAAAAGGAAAGATTGCGGTATATAAGGAATCAGATTATGCTGCTGATTTTATTAATGGCTTAGCATACGTCAGCTACGGAGGTGTTTTATCATATATTGATAAAACCGGTAAAGTTGTTTGGTCGGCTTCGCCAGTGAAATAAGGTTTTACGGCTGATAAATAACATCCCATTCAAAATGTTTTTCCGTCTGTTATAAAATTGAATAAAACATTCAATCTTCAATCCAACAGCATTTTTATTTTTTTGAAATTTATAATTTAATTTTCTGTTTCTCTTTTTGAAACCGGCATGGATTGATATTTATGAAAGTTTGCATTGCAGAGAAACCGAGTGTAGCTAAAGAAATTGCCGAAGTATTAGGGGCTAAAAATAGAAAAGACGGCTATTTTGAAGGCAATGGCTATCAGGTTACCTGGAGCTTCGGGCATTTGTGCGAACTGAAAGAACCTCACGAGTATGATTCTGCCTACCGCGAATGGAATTTGAATATGCTTCCAATCCTTCCTCAAAAATTCGGTATAAAACTTAAGAGTAATAAAGGGATTGAAAAGCAATTTAATACAATTGCCACCTTATTTTCAAATGCTGAAGAGATTATTAACTGCGGTGATGCCGGCCAAGAAGGGGAGTTGATACAACGGTGGATAATTTCAAAAGCAAATTGTAAAAAGCCCTTAAAACGTTTATGGATTTCTTCACTTACTGAAGAAGCTATTCGTGAAGGTTTTAAAAAGCTTAAAGACGGCAAGGATTACGAAAGCTTATATTATGCAGGCTATTCAAGAGCTGCAGCCGACTGGCTGCTTGGAATGAATGCTACTCGTTTGTTTACTATTAAATACGGTAACGGCAAACAGGTCCTTTCTGTAGGCCGTGTGCAAACACCCACTCTGGCAATGATTGTAAACCGGCAGTTGGAAATAAATGACTTTAAATCTAATGTGTTTTTTGAATTAAAAACAATTTACCGTGAGGTGATTTTTAATGGAATCATGGAACGTTTTTATGAAAAAAACAAAAGCGATGCTGAAAATATTTTAACTTCTATTAAAGATAAGCCGCTCGAGATAACATGTGTTGAAACCAAGAAAGGTAAGGAAACGGCACCCCGTTTATTTGATTTAACATCATTACAGGTAGAATGCAATAAAAAGTATGGATACTCTGCCGATGATACCTTAAAAACGATTCAAAATCTTTATGAGAAAAAGTTAGTCACATATCCTCGTGTTGACACGACTTACTTACCTAATGATGTATATCCAAAAATTTCAGGTATTTTAAATTCCATGGATAACTACCAACAACTGGTTAAACCATTACTAAGTGAGCCTATTCGTAAATCCAACAAAATATTTGATGATAAAAAGGTTACCGACCACCACGCTATTATCCCTACCAATATAAGAGCACAAGGCTTAGCTGGAAATGAAGCGCAGGTGTATGACGTAATTGCTAAAAGATTTATCGCTGCTTTTTATCCTGATTGTGAAGTCTCAAATACTATTGTTTTAGCTGCTGTTAATGAAATAGAATTTAAAGCCGCAGGGAAACAAATTTTGGAACCTGGCTGGCGGATTGTTTATAATAAAGAAGCCACCAGCGAAGATGAGCAGGAAGAAACTCAGCTTTTACCTGCATTTAAGAAAGGCGAAAAAGGTCCGCATAAAGTTTATTTGGCCGAAGGAAAAACATCTCCTCCGAAACCATTTACAGAGGCTACTTTATTACGTGCAATGGAAACTGCAGGTAAACAAATTGATGATGAAGAATTACGTGATTTGATGAAAGATAACGGCATTGGCCGTCCATCAACACGTGCAGCGATAATTGAAACATTGTTCCGCAGAAATTATATTAAGAGGGAACGCAAAAACCTTGTTCCAACCACTACTGGTATGGAGCTAATAGGAGTGATTAATAATGAGTTGCTGAAATCGGCTGAAATGACTGGTAATTGGGAGTTTAAGCTTAGGCAGATTGAGAAAGGAGCTTATCAGGCTGAAGCGTTTTTGCAGGAAATGAAAACAATGGTTAGCGATTTGGTTAATCAGGTGCGCTGTGAAAGTAATAAAAGGATCAATATTGCTTCTGCTGAAATTGAAGCAAAATCAACAAAAACGGAAGTAAGTATTTGTCCGAAATGTAAAAAAGGCAATATCCTTAAAGGTAAAAATGCCTTTGGCTGCAGCAATTTTAAAAATGGCTGCGATTTTAAAGTTCCATTTGATTTGATGGGCAAGAAATTGCGCGACAATCAAATATTAACTTTGATTGAAAAAGGTAAAACACCTGTCATTAAATCATTTGCCGTAGGGGGAACAAAAAAGGATGGAATTCTGAAGCTGACTTCGTCATTTAATATTGAGTTTGAAGAAAAAGCCGCAAATGAGTCTAAACCAAAAGTCGTTAATACTATTGCTGTTAAAGAAACTGTTGTTAATATCTGTCCTAAATGCAAGAACGCAAATATCATAAAAGGAAATAATGCTTTTGGCTGCGGTAACTGGAAAAACGGCTGCAGTTTCCGTTTGCCTTATGAATTTATGAGTAAAAAATTAAGTGAAGAATCCATAAAGATTTTAATTAAAAATGGCGAAACGTCCGTAATAAAGGGGTTTTTGAAGGATGGGGATAAAGTGAACGGGAAATTGAAATTTGATAATGAATTTGGCTTGAAATTGATTATATAATAATTACTTCATCCTTCCTGCTGATAAAATTATCTATACCTGCATTTAGTTTTTATAGGATAAATAGAGCCTATTTTGAAAGTTCTTTATTATGTACCTGCGTATCTTTTTCTATTGTCGAGATAGTGACCAATTTCACCGAATCATTTGCTGTTAATATATTACTTCCATCATAATTTCCATCCATATCATAAATTTCAATTCCGTTTTTTGGAACTTCAATAATGTATTTTTTCTTTTCGATATTTGTTAATTTGTTTGTCCGCAGCCAAGGATTAAATAATTTTAAAATTTTATAATTTATTTTTTGTGATATTGCGAAATCTGCAAGATTTTGAATGGCAGAATCGATTGTAATTTTTTTTGTTGGAATAACCGGATATAAATCTTTTTTGCGCAGCATATATCCATATACTTTTGGCCTCGCAATAATTTCTTTCATCGCTAAAATGCGGAATACATAACGTGCTGTTTCTTCGGTTAATAATAAATCGTAATAATTAAAAACTTTTTGCTTGTCTAATTGCCCTTTAAGTCCGCCCATTCCAAGGTTATATGATGCAGCAACTAAAGTCCAATTATTAAATATTTTATAGGATTCATTAAAATATTTACAAGCCGCTTCGGTTGATTTCATTACATTATACCGTTCATCCACATCTTCACTAATTTCCATTCCATAGCCATTCGCTGTAGGCTCAATAATTTGCCAGAAACCAGTTGCACCCTGCGGTGAAACTACATTAGTCAGCTGACTTTCAATAAGTGCAATATATTTAAAATCTTCGGGAATATTGTTTTTTTTAAGAACCGGCTCAATAATAGAAAACCATCGGTTAGCCCGTTTATGAAGTAATAGCGACTGCGATTGCCAATAAGTATTTATTACCAATTCGCGTTCCATTGCTTCATGAACACTGAAATCGGTAACAGGTACTTTTTCTCCGGCAAAATTTAAATTTTTCGGAATCCGGATACTGAATGTTCTGTAATTTGCATTAAAATAATCTTCATAGGTGGTATCAGAAAGACTATCGGTAAATGAATAGCTGAATATTTTTATAATAGTTAAGAATACCATGCTGCATCCAAAAACGATATAATATTTTTTGGATGAAATAATAATTTGAAAGATTTTATTCAAGTATGATTTTAACATATTAAATCAGTCAATTCTTAATATTTGTGCAAACTAAAATTAAAAATAATATTTTTCTGAATTTTAAAAATGACTTACATAGCCTTTAAAAAGTTTACCGTTTTTATCTTTTTCAGACAAATTAGGATTCTCTATGCCCCAATTAATTCCAATATCATTATCATTCCATAAAATACAATCTTCAGATGCTTTATTGTAATAATTGCTGCATTTGTAAGAAAAAATAGTTTGATTTTCTAAAGTCAAAAAACCGTGTGCAAATCCGTGAGGGATCCATAACATCGTTTTGTTTTTTTCGTTTAATTCAATAACAAAATATTTCCCATAAGTAGGAGATTGTCTGCGTAAATCAACTGCGGCATCTATAATGGCACCCTTAATAACACGCACGAGTTTACCCTGAGCGTAAGGTGGATTTTGGAAATGTAAACCGCGCAGCACTCCAGCTTGAGATAATGATTGGTTGTCCTGCACAAAATCAGTATCAATTCCATGCTGAAGAAAAAGATTTTTATTATATGATTCGTAAAAATAACCGCGTTCATCTTCAAACACATTTGGCTGGATAATTAATAAATCAGCAATAGGCGTAGTAGTAATTTGCATAATAATTGTAGATTTTATCCGTATTCAGCGGATGATTATTCAATTTGCTATAATACAAATGTAAATATTATTGTCAAGAACTTTGTTAATACGCAGGAAATGAATTACCAGATTAATTAATATTTATTGTTTTTCTTTGTTAGACTGAGAAAGATCAAATTTTCGAAAAAAAATATTTTAACTGCAGACTGCTGATAAGTGTTAATAAACGCATAGATTAACGTTTGTAATAATCTTATTAATTTACATTTATTTTATGTCGGATATTTGCATGAGTAGTGGTATATATTTAAATTCTTCGAAAAGTAAATAAATTCTTTAAATCAAAAATTAATTTATGTCCTCAACACTTATCCTTACTTGTGTATCAATTTATTCTATTTTATTATTTGCAGTAACCTGGTATACTTCACGCGGTGCTAATAACGAAAGTTTTTTTGTCGGAAATCGTTCATCGAAATGGTATTTGGTAGCTTACGGGATGATTGGTGCATCGCTTTCGGGTGTTACGTTTATTTCTGTGCCGGGAGCTGTAGGATTGGCGCAGTTTGCATATCTGCAGGTAGTGCTGGGATATTTGATAGGTTATTTAGTTATAGCATTTGTGCTTCTGCCTCTATACTACCGGTTAAATCTAACTTCGATATACTCATATCTGCAGCAGCGTTTTGGAAATTATTCTTACAAAACAGGGGCATTCTTTTTTATTTTATCTCGTACAATAGGTGCAGCATTTCGTTTATATATTGTAGTTAATGTTTTACAGGTATTTGTTTTTGATGCTTTAGGTGTTCCTTTTTTTGCAACTGTTGCAGCGTTCATTGTGCTGATTTTGCTGTATACATACCAGGGAGGGGTAAAAACGATTGTTTATACAGATACACTTCAAACTACATTTATGCTTCTTTCTGTCCTATTGTCAGTTATATTTATAAGCAAACAATTGAATTTGGATTTTGGCGGCTTGTATCACAAAATTGCGGATAGTCAATATTCACAGGTGTTTTTCGGCGATTGGAAATTAAAATCATTTTTACCAAAACAGTTTTTTGGCGGCATGTTCATTGCGATTGCTATGACAGGCCTGGATCAGGAGATGATGCAGAAAAATATCAGCTGTAAAACATTAGGTGATGCCCAAAAAAATGTCCTCACATTTACTTTCGTGCAGCTTTTTGTAATTGTATTATTCCTCGTGCTGGGAGCTTTACTGTATATATATGTAAAAGAATCTAACATCACTTTGATAATGGATGCGAATGGAAAAATAATTTCAGATAATGTATTTCCAAATGTTGCATTGAATTACCTTGGTACATTTTCTGCCATATTTTTTATCATTGGTTTAATATCGGCTGCATACCCGAGCGCTGATGGAGCTTTAACGGCCCTGACAAGCGTTTTCTGTATAGATTTTTTAGGCCTGAAAGAAAATAATATAAAATCTGAAAAAGAAAAAATAAATATCAGGCATACCGTTCATATTGCCTTTGCGTTCATATTGTTATTGGTAATTGTATTTTTTAAACTTATTAATAATGCGTCTGTTATTAATAATTTATTGGCTGTTGCCGGATATACATACGGCCCTTTGCTTGGATTGTATTCTTTTGGATTATTTACAAAAAAAATGCTGAGAGATAAACTTGTTCCATTTGTTTGTGTGCTTTCACCAATAATTTGTTTTGTTCTGAATGAATATTCCAAGCAATGGTTTGGAGGTTACGAATTTGGTTTTGAGCTATTGATTGTAAATGGGTTTATTACATTTATTGGGCTGTCAATAATTTCAAAAAAGATGGCTGCTGAAAACGCATAAAAAAACGAATTTACTAATCTATAATGTTAAAAAAACAAGTATAGATTCGTAAATTCGTTTAAGATTCGTAATCTTTAAAATTACCTATTCAACTACAATTACTAAATATTTTGACGTGCTCCAGAATTCTTCTGCATTAATGATAGTAAGCTTTTCAGCCTTGCCGTCAGCACCCTCAATTTTGTATGAACCGGAAGGATGAGTAGTTATCATTTTTGCTTTTTTTGCAGAAAGCTGAATTGTATTGGTGGTTGAAATATCAACTTGAGTAAAATAGGCTTTATTAAAATCATCTTTCATTTTTTGTATTTTGCCCAATCCGATAAATCCGCCTTCTTTGGTCAAAACTCCATTTTTAATTAATTCTTTTGAAGTGCCGAACGCATAAAATGCAGTATTTAATTTTTGGGTTTTAACAGCAGATTCTTGTGTTGCTTCCTGATAATTAACATTTAAATTAGTCATTGCAACATTTAACTGTTCCAATTGAGTTTTTAAATCACCAATTTGAGCATCCTTAGACTCAATTTCAGCGGTTAAACGAGTAATAAATTTTTCAAGCTCATCG
>CAISYK010000375.1 GCA_903889605.1 uncultured Bacteroidota bacterium | reverse complement strand
ATTGCATTGTAAACTTCAATGTCAACCTGTTTTTGAATATTGTAAAATTCTATATTAAAAATTCCGGTGCTTGGATTTGGGTATACTATTGCATTTTTCCCGGCAATTATATCGTTTATTTTTAAAGGATCTACAAGAAATTGAACACTGTATATTTTAACAGTAATACCGTCCTGAGCAGTTACCAAAACTGTTGCTGTTCTATCTGCAACCGTACCTGTTAGGTTTGTGGCCTGAGTGATTTGAAGTGAAGAGTTAACATTGCTGAGAGTGGCTGAAACGGTCGGCACCGCAGTTGTTCCAGCCGGCAGATTTACAATATAAGGAAGAGTTAATGAATCAAATACAGGACTTAGTGTGCCGGTGCTGGTTGTTAATGTCATAAGGTCTGCATTTGCTGAAACCTGATTCGGATAATTAATTGTAATAACGCTGCCGTTGCTTGGGTTCCACAAATTAATATTTGAAGGTAATGTGCAGGGAGGATCACTGATACTAACTTGACCAACACTTGCAACATTATCAAATTTTGCAGCACGGATTTCTATTTTTTCTTTAGAAACACAAACAATCTGGAACCCCGGTATTTTTTCCTGATTCCTTGTCCAGTTAAAAGCTGCGTCTGCTGAAAAAGTTGTATACAAATCCCTTAGCGGAGCCCCCCAGCTGCCCTCACCAATATAAACAATACCATTAACATCATCACGTATAAACCCGTTGTCGCTGCCTGCAGCAGTTGATGTTACAATAGGCCATGTTGCCTTAATAATATGCGCATGTGATTCGGCAACTAATTTTACTTTATTTGTTTGGAATAGAGAAGCCCAGCAATTACTGTTTACTGTGTTAGGAGTATAATTAGCATGAGGAACAAAAGGGTAATGATATTGTACGAATTTCCAATAAGGCTCATCGGTATTATTTGTATGCAGCTGAAGATCGTTTGTTAACCAGCTTAGCTGAGCAGCATCGCAGCTTATCTCCGAATTTAAAGTGTATATCCTCAAAAGGTTTCCTCCAATTCCCAATGAATAATAAGTGCTGTTATTTGGTATATCAAACATGTTATAAACGTCAGCGGTAACTTCATGATTTCCGAAGGCGGGAATAAGCGGAATTAGTTGTCCGTCGGAAGGAATAGTCAACTGCCAGTCTGTAAACCAATCAGCCCATACAGCATTTGTTGATGAAATAAAACCTGGAACAGAATACACATAATCCCCGCTGAAAGTAATAAACGACGGACGGATTTTTGCGACCAGTTTGTTGGCTTCCTGCCTTCTTGGCCTGCACTGAGCATATTCAAATTCACCTATGATTCCTGTTCTGCTGTCACCGCCGGCAATATATGTAATTGGAGTGTTTGCATTGTCAGGCAATGTTTTAAAGCACATTCTTACACTCGTTCCCTGGTTATCATGAATTACAAAATAATAAATTGTATTCGGCGTCAATCCGGTTAATCGTGCAAATTGATTATTCAGCCCTTTATAGCTTTGGGTTCTGTCAATTGTTTTGTTAAAAGGATAATTCAAATAATTGGTTCCTAAATCTGCAGTTCCAAAATAAACGGTTGCATTGGTTGATGTTCCATTGTCGCTCCAACCTATAACGAGAGTGGTTGCAGGGTCGTCGCGGTATGAACATCTATAATATTGGGTTCCGCCATAAACAGTTATACTAACTGTTAGAAAAAGAAAGATTGAAAGAAAAAAAGTCTTCATGTTATTAAAGTTTATTTATTAAATGATATTGATAAAATCTACCGCAAGCCGGCAATATGATAAATACAAATATAAAGATTTAACAGCATTAATTATAATTAACGTTCATCTCATTTTTTACTTAATCAAAATGCGCCGAGCTTGAACACATTAATTACGAAATAATAATTAATTTGATTATGTGAAAGATTTAGATGCGCTGCTCTTATTTTGGGTAAATAATTATTTATTCAAAAAAGTATAATTAATCCCAACGGAGAATTTTATTTGAGGAAAACCTAACATGGAAGAATTATTCACAATAAAATACGAATGAGAATTAATAGAAGGAACAGTTACGCCAAACTGTATTATACCTTTCAATTTTCTTCTGCCGGCTTTCATTGTAAGAGTAGGTTCAAGATTTACAAAATATAGTGAGGTGTCGGAAGAATAATGAAAATCTGTGTTCCACCATTCAAATTTATCGTAAAGAGAAGCATTTATATTAAACAGATTTACATAATTTATCATCAAGTCAAAAGCTGCTTTAAAATTTTTCTTAATAAAAGCTACTCCAGGTTGAATAAATATATTGAAATACTGCGCATTCACTTCCGGGTTAATTTGTTTTGAATTGTCAATTTTATCTGTGGTAAAGCTATAACCACCGCCGCCGTAACATTGAAACAAACCGCTTTTTTCATTACCGAAGCTTGTAAAATAACCTGTACCAGCTTCGCCAAATAACATATTGAGCTTTTCAACCGATGAATCAGCACTATTTAAATGTCTATTATGATACATTGCGTCAAGCATGATACCAGTATGATCAGATATTGCATATGCAGACTGTAAATTATATAATCCGCTGCCCGACAGTCCAAGCGAAGCGGATGTGCTGAACTCTCCTTTTTCTTTTAGTAATGGAGAATTTATTGAATTAGGCTTATAGAGGGTAACGCAGTCTGACAATATGAACAGCATTCCAGACAGCAATATTTTTATTGCAGCTTTCATTTAAATTCCAGAATTTGTTATTCATGTTTATGTTAAAGGTTTCAAAGTAAGTCCATAAAGGATCCCTAGTATAAGCATCTCAAATAATCCTGTAATAAGTGAATATTCCAAGGTCTGGGTTGGTATATTAAACATTATCCACTGAGAAACCACAAATGTCTGTACCGATCCATATTGAACCACCCCTACCGATTTAAACTGAACCACCCTACCGAAGGATATTGAACCACTCGTACCGAACGATACTGAACCACTTTTTCTAAAATTTTATTGCTGGAAATTT
>CAISYK010000374.1 GCA_903889605.1 uncultured Bacteroidota bacterium | reverse complement strand
CCATTATCAATTCTACAGTGTCTAATGAGTCGGCTCCTAAATCATTTGTAAAGCTGGCTGTATTCGTTACTTCTTTTTCGTCAACACCTAATTTATCAACGATGATAGCTTTAACTTTGGTTGCAATTTCTGACATTTTTTTAAACGTTTTAAGGTTAATTCGGGTGCAAAGATATAGTTATGTGTACAATATCAAAAAAAAAAAATTTGTTTTCGCATTTTTTAACGTTTTTTTTATCCTTACAGATTAATTATCAGGCAAATAGAATATGTGATTAATTAAAAAATTAGAGACTAGATATCTAGAACTGTAATTTCCCAGCTTGAATAATGCTTCTGAAAAATTATAAATTTCCATTTTGGCGCTCCTTTTACAAAAAAAGTATGAGGAGGATTTTCAGCTTTAATCTTTTGCCGAAGTATTTTTGAGAATCACTGGGCATAAGAATTCGTAGATTTGTAAAAAACACATATAATAACCAAATGAAAAACATAGCTATTTTTGCTTCTGGAGATGGCAGTAATGCTCAAAATATTATTGACTTTTTTAAATCCTCTTATTCCGGGGTTGAGGTTAGATTGATAATTTCCAACAACCCCATGGCAAATGTATTGAATCGTGCAAAAAAAGCTGGTATACCAAGTCTTATAGTGGATCGTAATACATTTTACAACAGCAGTCAAACTGCTGAAAGATTAATGGCTGAAAACATTGATTTGATTGTCCTTGCAGGTTTTTTATGGAAGGTGCCTGAAAATCTGATTAAAAGTTTTCCTGATAAAATAATTAATATTCATCCTGCATTACTGCCGAAATTCGGTGGGAAAGGAATGTTCGGCATGAACGTGCATAAAGCCGTGGTTGAGGCTAAAGAAAAACAAAGCGGAATCAGCATTCATTTTGTAAATGAAGATTATGATGAAGGAAGGCTGATCTCACAGCATACCTGTGAAATTGCAGAATCTGATACTCCCGAAATTGTGGCCGGAAAAATCCATCAATTGGAGATGGACTATTTCCCTAAGGCAATTTTTGATTTGCTTAATTAAGAGACTGTGTCAACTGTTTAATTATTATTTAATAGTTTTTGATCAAATTCACAATTTTATTTTTTTATTGTTTGTTTTGAAAACATTTTTCATAAATTTAGCTTCACTCAATTTCATTTACCTGTAAAACTGAATGCTTAAAAAATACCACGATAAATTATTGATTGAAGCAGGTTGTGATGAGGCCGGACGAGGATGCCTTGCAGGCCCTGTTTTTGCTGCGGCTGTTATTTTCCCTAAAAATTTCAAAAACGCTTTAATAAACGATTCAAAAAAATTAAATGCTGTACAACGTAATTTGCTGCGCGGCATTATTGAAAAGGAAGCTGTTGCCTGGGCTGTTGGAGAGGTAAGTGCAAAAGAAATAGATGAAATAAATATTTTAAATGCTTCATTTTTGGCTATGCATAGGGCAATAGATCAATTAAAAACCATTCCGCAGAGTTTGTTGATCGATGGTAACCGTTTTAATAAATATAAAACAATACCTCATACCTGCATTATACAGGGCGATGGATTATATATGAGTATTGCCGCGGCATCCATTTTAGCAAAAACATATCGTGACGATTATATGGAAACGCTGCACCTGCAATTTCCAACTTACGATTGGATAAATAATAAAGCATACGGCACCCCAAAACATCTCGCAGCGATAAAAAAATATGGCATTACCGACCATCACCGCAAAAGTTTTAATTTATCCGGAAGCCAGCCTGATTTGGAGGATTAATTGCGCTGTATTTTATTTTATTTCTGAAAGTTCGAGAATACGGTCAAATTCATAAGGCTTCACAGCCGTTACAGATAAGCGGCTGAGTTTTATGATCTGCATATCTGCCAGCTTTTTATCCGCTTTTATTTCAGCTAAACTTACCGGCCGTTTTAATGCTTTGAATGGAGCCAGTTCAACAGCACTCCATGCCGTATCTTCAGTTGTCGGATCCTGGAAAGCTTCTTTTATGACTTTAGCAATACCAACAATTTCGAGACCTTCATTACTATGGTAGAATAAAACTAAATCGCCTTTTTTCATTGCCCTCATATTGTTGCGGGCTGCGTAATTTCGTACACCATCCCAAACAGTCTTTTTATCTATTACAAATTGAACCCAACTGTATTTATATGGTTCTGATTTTACAAGCCAATAGTTCATGTTTCTGCGAATTATAAATATTATATGACGGATAAAAAGATAAATTATGGGAACTCTATTAATTAAATATTTTTTAT
>CAISYK010000373.1 GCA_903889605.1 uncultured Bacteroidota bacterium | reverse complement strand
TTTTTTTGTTTTCGCAAATCTACAGAATAACACGTTTGAATTCTTAATTTAATTGACTGGTTATTAACATTTTAATTTTTAGAACTCCCCTTTAGTAATATCCTCTTAAATCTTTACCGATATCTTTCCTGTAATATTTATGTTTATATTGAATAATCTCAGCATTAGAGAATGATTTTTTTAATGCCTCATCCATCGTATTGCCGTAAGATGTGACCGCAATCACGCGCCCTCCATTGGTAATAGTTTGGCGCTCTGAATTCAAAACTGTGCCGGCATGGAACACAATACTATCTTTAACAGATTCAAATCCGGTTATCAAATCGCCTTTTTTATACTCTTCCGGGTAACCGCCTGCAACGAGCATTACAGCAGAAACAAAACGGTTATCCAATTCAAGAGTTTTTTCATCCAGATTTCCATTGGCGACTCCTTCAAATAAATCCAGCAAATCCGACTTTATGCGGGGAATTACGGCTTCCGTTTCCGGATCGCCCATGCGGACATTGTATTCAATTACAAAGGGTTCACCATTAATATTCATTAAACCAATAAAAATAAAACCTTTATAAACAATCCCTTCTTGTTTTAAGCCATTGATTGTCGGGATTATTACGCGGTCTTCAACTTTTTCAAGAAACACCTCATCGGCAAACGGGACAGGAGAAACAGCGCCCATTCCGCCCGTGTTTAAACCGGTATCGCCTTCACCAATTCGTTTATAGTCTTTTGCAGAAGGCAGAATTTTATATGAATTTCCATCCGTTAATACGAAAACGGAAAGTTCAATTCCGTCTAAAAACTCCTCTATCACCACCTTTGAAGAAGCGTCACCAAATTTCGCATTGGAAAGCATTTCTGTGAGTTCAATTTCAGCATCCTCCAATTTAGTCGGGATTACAACACCTTTACCACCTGCTAATCCATCGGCTTTTAATACATATGGAGCTTTCAGTGTTTGTAGGAATTCCAAGCCATCCTTCAATGTATCTTTTGTAAATGATTCGTACCTGGCAGTTGGTATGTTATGGCGTATCATGAAGCGCTTCGAGAAATCTTTACTGCCCTCTAATTTCGCACCGTCTTTTTTAGGCCCGATTACAGGAATATCTTTTAACTCATTATCAGATAAAAAGAAATCGTGAATACCCTTAACCAATGGATCTTCGGGACCAACAACAACCATATTTATCTGATTTTCCAACACACATTTTTTCACCGCATTGAAATCTGAAGCCGAGATATTGATATTGCTGCCGAAATCGGCAGTTCCGGCATTACCAGGAGCAATAAACAGTTTCTTGAGCTTTTTACTTTGTGATAATTTCCATGCAAATGCATGTTCACGGCCGCCGGATCCCAGAATTAAAACATTCATAATATTTTTTTTGCAAAGAAACGAAAAAAGATTTTGCCGTTAAACAAATTGCTAAAGTCCATAACATTGAATAATTAGATTTAGACTCAGGTCAGGACCAAATCTGCCGCATATTTATCCCTGACAGGGTTTGAAACCCTGTTAGGGTTATTATTTTACAGGATTACCAAAACATCATCCTGACAGGGTTTCAAACCCAGTTAGGTTTTTTTCTATTAGAAATAATTTGCCGAAATTTCACCGTGGTTTTAAGCAATTTAAAGGTTGGTCTCTGTATTTGATATTATTAATAAACCTCTAAGTATTTGTAACGAAATAATATGTACATTTGTTGAAAAACAAAATGTATGCAATCAGATAATCTTATCCGTGTGAAGTATAGGAAAATACTTCCATTCTTAAATGAAAAACAAACAAGAATAGTTTTAGCCGCTGACG
>CAISYK010000372.1 GCA_903889605.1 uncultured Bacteroidota bacterium | reverse complement strand
GTTTTTATTTTATTATTAATAGAAAATATAGATTTTGGCCTTCCTATAATTTTAAATTTCATTCCCTGCTCTTCCAATATTTCCTTTATCGGAATAATGAATTTCGAAATGAATTTTTTTCTTTCAGGTTCGGATTCCTTTAAAAGCCTTTCAATAGAGATATAATTTTCGGGCTCGGTATATTTTAATCCTAAATCTTCTAATTCACTTTTTATGGCATTTAATCCCAAACGGTGCGCTAAAGGTGCATATAAATAAAGCGTTTCAGAGGCAATTTTTAATTGTTTATCGCGCTTCATGCTGTCCAGAGTGCGCATATTATGAAGGCGGTCAGCAAGTTTTATAAGTATTACACGAACATCATCAGATAAAGTGAGAAGCATTTTTCTGAAATTCTCCGCCTGCAGCGATGAGCCTTGATCAAAGACACCCGATATTTTGGTAAGGCCGTCAATTATTTTAGCTTCTTTTTCACCAAAAAGCACTTTAATATTATCAAGAGTAAGGTCGGTATCTTCTACAACATCATGCAAAAGGGCACATACAACAGATGTAGTACCCAAACCTATTTCTTCAGCACAAATATGGGCAACAGCAATAGGGTGATAAATATATGGTTCACCCGATTTTCTGCGCATGTTTTTATGCGCCTCTAATGCAATTTCAAAAGCTTTGCGGATCAGAATTTTATCCCCTTTTTCAAGAGTTCTGCGGCAGGCTCGTAATAGTCCTCGGTATCGTTTAAGTATTTCTTTTTTTTCGGCTTCTACATCTATTAAAGCTTGCTCCTGCATATTTATGAAAGTATTAAAATGGGATGTAAAGATAATAAATTCTTCAGAAAAGTACAGATAAAGAATCATTTGGTAAATGGCTGTCCGCTTAAATTGTCAATTTATTGATTAACAGATAAATTGAACAATCCATTATTGTATTTAGGACAATAATATTTAAACCCTTAAATTTTGGAATCATTTTTTACCGGGAAATAGTTATATTTAGTAAAGTATAGTTTAATAATGAAAGTATGCAGTTGACCACATTTGCTATGTATGAGCAATAAAGAAATTTGTTTTTTATCTGATTATCAACTAAATTTGCACCCAATTAAAATTAAAAACATAAAAAAATGGCTAACACATCCGTGGAAAAATTTACAAAATACAAAGTAAAAGATATGTCTCTTGCTGCATGGGGACGTAAAGAAATTAAATTAGCTGAAGCTGAAATGCCTGGATTAATGGCTCTTCGTACCGAATTTGGTGCATCAAAACCATTGAAAAATGCACGTATTGCAGGCTGTCTGCATATGACCATTCAAACAGCTGTATTAATTGAAACATTAATTGAATTAGGTGCTGAAGTTACCTGGTCGTCATGTAATATTTTTTCAACTCAGGATCATGCTGCTGCTGCAATTGCTGCTGCTGGTATTTCTGTGTATGCATGGAAAGGTATGAACGAACAGGAATTTGACTGGTGCATCGAACAAACATTATTTTTTGGAGAAGATCGTAAACCATTAAATATGATTTTGGATGACGGCGGAGATTTAACAAATATGGTTTTTGATAAATTTCCTGAATTAATAAAAGGTATAAAAGGACTTTCTGAAGAAACAACTACAGGTGTTCACCGCCTATATGACCGCATGGCTGCAGGAACGTTGCATATCCCGGCAATCAATGTAAATGATTCAGTTACTAAATCAAAATTTGATAATAAATACGGGTG